>OMSY01000030.1 GCA_900313875.1 uncultured Actinomycetes bacterium | reverse complement strand
GCGGAAGGGGGTGTTCGTGATCGAGTGGATCTCGCGCTGGAACCCGTCCTCCGCGTCATGGTAGACGAGACCGCCGCTCCTGGTCCCCAGATGGGAGTGGTAGTCGACACCGAAGAACACATCGAGCACCACGTCGCGTTTGGATGTCGCTCCGAAGAAACCGCCCATTGCATGCACCTTCCGCTGTGTGTGAAACGATGGCACCGGGTGGGCGGGGATCGTGGAACGAGGTCGGACTCCCGCTCCACCCGGTACCGTCACTGCCTGCATCTCCCCATGACGAGAGTATAAGCCCGCGATGGTCGATAACGTGGCGGTTGTGTGCAGGCTTGCAGGTGAAGGGAAAGCCGGCGGAAGCGATGGGCGTTGCGGGGTATTCATGTCCAGGTCGCTTGCTAGTATCCTGCATGATGGGGTTGATTGCGAGGAGGTCATCGTGGATATGGAGGGATGGATGCCGGAGGGTTCCCTTACCCTGTCCGATTCGTACGATGTGGTGCTCATGCCGTCCTATGCGCAGGTCCGGGCGTTCAGCGCCGCATGTGCGGAAGCGCGCGAGGGCGGGCTGTTCGGTCATATGGTCACCACGTTCCCCGCATGGGTGGAGGAGCTCTGGTCCCTCCATGGGGATGGTCGTCGCATGGCAACCTCGATGCAATCCTCTCTCATCATGGCCGGCGTGCTCGTGGATGGCGAGCTCGCCGGCCTGCCCAACCTCCCCTCCAGGGCCGTGCGCTTCGTGCGGCGTTGTGCGGGGCTGCGGGAGTTCGATGCCGCGCTCGATGGTTCCTGCGCTGCGGTCGCCGGGCTCTCGGAGGGGGAGCGTGCTTTCCTCGATGCCTGCGCCCGCTATCGGTGCGAGCTTGACCGCAGCGGGCTGATCGAGCGCGGTGATGCCGTCAGGTATCTGGCGGCTCATGCCGAGGAGGTGTTCCCGCATCCGGTACGCGTGGCGCTGGTCTCGGCTGCCGCGTTGCCGCCGCTGCAGCAGCGGTTCCTCGATGCCTGTGCGGCGACGGGGCGTCTTGCCTATGCGGTCGTCGCGGGATGGAGCCGGGAGGCCGGTCCTGTTGGGACGGGGGATCGGGTCGGGATGGACGCCGGACCGGGACGGGGGTCGGGTCCCTGCCCCATCGGACGGGACGGCGCATCACCGATGGTCACGCGTGCGGACGGGCGGCTCAGCGTGCGGTTCGCGTTTCCCGCAGGTGGGTATGCGCAGCCGGCCCTGCTGCTCGATATCGTGGACGAGGTCATCGCCGATGGACGGGTCATCGTCTCCGCGCGTGACCCGTTGGGGCTCTACCATCGTGTCGCGCCGGCACTTGCGGAGCGCGGGTTGCGATGTGCGGGCATAGGCAACAAGCGCTTCTCCATGACCGCGTTCGGCAGGGCGTATCTCGCCATGCTCGACTGCCTTTCCGTCGACCAGCGTCCATGGGACAGCTCGACCCTGTTCGACGCGCTCTCGTTCCCGCCTTTGCGCCATGCTTGGATGCGTCTCTGGCGCGGGAGCGCTGCGGTGCGGGGCGATCGCCTCTCCGAACGCGATGCCACCATCCGGAGGCTGGGTGGGGACGAGGGGTTGCTTGCGGCGTTCCTCGAGCTCGTCGGCACGGGCAGTGCCTCGTCATATGAGGTCATCAGGAGGGCCTTGCGGTCCGATCCGGCATCGGGGGATGGCTGGGTCGCGGAACAGCTCGCCGCACTCGATGCGTTGCAGGAGCTCGATGGGGCGCAACGGGAGGCGGCGCAGGGGGTGCCGCGTCTCTCATCCGCCCATCGTTCCCTCATCGACCAGCTCGATGTCCGGATACGTCATGCGACCTTCGAGAAAGGGGCGGGCGTCGGGCCTGATGTGCTCGTCACGGACATGCGCGATGCATCCACCAGGGGTCCTGCCTCCCATGCCACGTTGGTGGTGCTCGACCTGGACAGCGACAGCTATCCCGTCACGGAGAAGGACGATGCGTTCGCCTTGCTTGCCCGTAGGACGGGGATACCCTGGGGCGAGCCGCGGCTCATGCGGATGCGCCGTATCTGGGTGGATCTCCTGCAGGTGCCATCGCATCATCTCGTGCTGGGACGCTGCCTGAACGACGGGAGTGCGGCTCCCCGCTATCCCTGTGCGCTGCTCGAGGAGTTCATCGACTGCTATCGTGTCGACCCGACCGCCACCGACGACCTTGACCGTGTCTATGGCCTCCCCGAGGTGCTCCGTCGCGGTATCAACGTTCCGGAGGGTGCCACGGTCCTGTTCGTCCGCGGCGAGGAGGACCTCGTGTCGGATGTGCGTGCGGGGATGGCGCCCCCGGCGCTGCAGGATACCTTCCCGGCGCTCGACCCGGCGGAGGTCCTCGACCGTCTGGTGGCGGATATCGCACCGGAGGGGGTGCCCCTGCTCTCCCCTTCGCAGATCGAGCAGTATCTCGAATGCCCGCAGCAATGGTTCCTCCTCCGCAGGCTGCATGCCGATCCGCTCGACGAGGGCTTCGGTCCAAGGGAGGCGGGGAGCTATCGTCATGCCATCATGCAGCGCTTCTACCAGCTTCTCATCGAGCAGGGCGGGCAGATGCGGGTGACGCAGGGCAATCTCGATCTCGCACATGAGCTCCTCGACGAGGCCATCGTGGAGATCGCGGCGCAGCAGGCATGCGATGGCGGTCGTACCCGCTATGTGCCCATACCGGGCACGACCGAGGAGATGGAGCGGGCGCGTATCGACGAGGAGCTGCATCTCTGGCTTGGTTTCGAGAGCGGTTTCCTGAGCGGGGCGCTTGCGGAGGGGGCTTTCGGCGATTCTGCCCGTTTCGAGCCACGGGCATTCGAGTTCCCGCTCGAGGAGCATGGCATCACCTATGCCGGGTGCCATCTCAGGGGCGTCATCGACCGGATCGACGTCTGCCCTGCCACGGGGCGCATCATGGTCCTCGACTACAAGGGGCGCCTCGGTTCGCGGTTCGATGTCACGAAGGGCTGCCTCACCGAGGGCATGGACCTGTCCCACAAGGTGCAGGCGCTCATCTATGCAAGTGCCATCGAACGTTCGCCGGGCATCCGGGAAGCGGTCGGCGCATCTGTCGGGGGCGAGGGGGATGGCTTGCGGGTCGCGGGGGCTCTCTATGTCTCGTATCTCAGGGGCAACGAGGTACGCGGCGTCTATTCGGGCGAGGCCCTCGGTGGTGCGGTCATCGCGCAGAAGGCCGGTCGCAGCAAGAAGGGCTGCTCCGATGCCGAGCTCAGGTTCCTGCTCGATGACCTCGAGGCGCGGATTCGGCGGGAGGTCATCGTCCCGATGATGCAGGGGGTCATCGAGCCGTCCCCGCGCAACGGTAGGGAGTCCTGTCGGTATTGCCCGGCGATCGCCTGCCCGAGAAGGGAGGGCTGACCCATGCAGCTCAATGCGGAGCAGAGGCGTTGCGCCACCACCTTCGGCATACCGCTCGCCGTCATCGCGGGAGCGGGCAGCGGCAAGACGGCGACGCTCAGGACCCGTGTCGCGAATGCGTTCGGGGTCGGGCCCGATGGGGCACAGCCCCCTGTCTTGGACAGCATCGACGAGGTGCTTGCCATCACCTTCACCGAGAAGGCGGCGCTCGAGCTCAAGTCGAGGATCAGGGCGCAGCTGCGCGAGGTCGGTCTGTCCGAGCAGGCGCTCCTGGTCGACGGGGCATGGATCGGCACGATCCATGGCATGTGCGCCCGTATCCTGCGCGAGAGTGCCCTTGCGCTCGGCATCGACCCTGCGTTCGGGGTCATCGGGGAGGATGTGCGCAGCCAGCTGCTCGATGCCGCCATGGAGACCGTGCTCGCCGGGGACGGCGCGCTGCGCGGCGGGACGGACCTGCTTTTCAAGGAGTATGGGCGCGACACGGTCAAGTCCTGCATGGCCGGGCTCATCGGCAAGGCGGTGCAGAGCCCCCTCCTGTTCGATTCGGTGACCGCCCCGGACGAGGGCTGGGCATCCCCGCTCGACCCGGCATCCGCCGATGACGAGCATGGCCTGCAGAACGTGCGGTTCTCGCATGCGCTCGGCTCCTGGCCGGTGCTCAGGGATGCCGCCGAGCGAGCGTATGACCTGTTCATGGACGCGAAGCGCACCCAGGGGGTTCTCGACAACAACGACCTCCTGCTCGAGGTGGCCCGTGCGCTGGAGGTCCCGTCCATCAGGGACCGTTACCGTGACCGGTTCAAGCTCGTGATGGTGGACGAGTTCCAGGATACCGACCAGATGCAGCTCGACATCATCAAGGCGTTCTCGGGGCCTGGATGCGAGCGCTTGTGCGTGGTGGGCGACCGCATGCAGGGCATCTACCGTTTCAGGGGTGCCGACCTCGCGGTCTGCAACGAGCATCTCGGGACCGTGGGGGAGGAGGGCATCATCCACCTGTCCGCCAACTACCGCAGCCATGCCGATATCCTCGGGTTCGTCGACCTGGTGTTCGGTGATGCTGGCGGTCCCGACCGTCCGGTGCGTGGGTACTACCAGCGGCTCGAGTATCGGCGCACGCCGGATGCCGCGACCGACACCGAACGGTATGACCTGGAGGTCGAGGGGCCACGCATCTCGATCCAGGAGGTGCAGTATCGGGGTCGGTCCGAGGCGGGTATCCAGGAGGCGCGTCGGTTCGCCGCCCTGCAGGTCGCGCAGCGGTTCAAGGCGATGCATGAGGATGCGGGTCGCAGTTATGGTGATATGGCCATCCTGCTCGGGGCGATGTCCAATGCCGGCCTGTATGCCGAGGCGCTTGGCGCGCTGGGCATCCCCTGTGCGGTGACCGGTGGGTCCGTGCTGTCCTCCCGGGTCGACGCCCTGCTCATGAAGATGCTCGTGCGGGTGCTCGCGAACCCCCTGGATGCCGAGGCCCTCGTCGCGGTGCTCAAGAGCGACCTGTTCGGGTTCGGGGATGCCGACCTCATCGACGTGCTCGACCGGGATGCGGTGCATGCAAGGAGGATCGGTCCCTCGTTTGCGCGGTTGCTCGGATGCCTGCTCGACCCTGCCCCTGCCGACGAGGACGCGATGCGGCTCGGCGGGCTGGAGGGAACGCGTGTCGGGGTGGCGCTCGAGGTGCTTGCCCGCGCCTATCGCGGTATGGCTGTCGTCGGGGTCGCGGATGCCATGGAGGGTGTGCTGTCCGACAGTGGTTGGCTGCAGCGCATGCAGCATCCCGAAGGCGGGCAGGATGCCGTCACGGGCCGTGCCCGCGCGGCGGACGTGCTGAAGGTCATCCGCATGGTGCGCGGTCTTGAGGAAGGAGGTTGCCACGGTCCGGCGAGCGTCGCCCGACAGCTCGAGCTGCTCCTCGAGGTCGCGAAGGAGCCACCTGGCACGCTTTCCGCTGAGGGAGGCGGGTTCGTCCGCATCATGACGATCCATGCGTCCAAGGGGTTGCAGTTCCCCGTTGTCGCCGTCTCCGAGATGGAGGGAAGCAGACGGGGTGGCGACAGGCTGCACATGACCTCGATGCATGGCAGGACCTATGCGCTGCTCGATTGCGAGCGCAAGCTGGAGGAGGATCCCGCGCTCAAGAAGTGCACGGAACGCGCTTCGGCTGAGAAGGTCGTTGCGGAGGCCATGGAGAGGGCCGATGTGCGGCTCGTGGATGATGAGGGCTTCGCTTCCTTGGTGGACCTTGCGGTCCGTGAGCATGACCTTGCCTTCCTGTATGCGTCGATCCGGGCATATGAGGAGCAGCAGGAGGTCGAGGAGCTCGAACGTCGTCTGTACGTCGCGTTCACGCGGGCAGAGGAGTCGCTCATCGTCACGTTCCTCAACCCGGTCACCAAGGCGCAGGTCGAGAAGAAGCTCAAGGTATACGGCAGGGACCTCAAGGGGCTTGATGCAGGGGAGCGCGAGTATCTCGCCACCCATGTCAACGTGACGGGACTCGAGGGTAGGCTCGAGGGCGTTCCCGGGCGTATCCGTGCATCCCGTGAGGCGATTCTCCGGTCGGGATGGCAGTACCGCTGCATCACCCCGATGTGGCTTGCGAAGTGGGCTTGCGATGGTGCGGTGCCCCCTGATTGGGAGGGGTTGCCGGACGACCCGTCCGTTCAGGGGAACTTCGACCTCGTCTTCGGCGAGACCGGTGCTGAGGAGAAGGCTCCCCCTGCCTCTATGGATGGAGTGTCGGCGTCCCTGCAGGTCGACGGCTTCCCGTTGCCGCATGCGTTCCTCGATGCCCCCTACATCACGCACCGCTATTCGCAGCAATGGGCCGCTGGCATCGTGAGCGCCTCGGGGCTCAAGCGCGAGGACGGGGAGGCCGTCTACGAGCAGGCGGAGCCCGAGGCTGCCTTGGCAGGGGATGAGATGGATGCGGTTGAGGAGATGCCTGCTCCCGCGACCGAGAAGGGGACCGCGTTCCACGAGGCGGCGCAATGGATGGCATCACGTTGGGAGCCGGGCATGGAGCTTGCCATGCCCCCGAAAGACCGCATCAGCGCCATCGGCCGGCACCATGGGCTTGTGGCTGGGCAGATGGATGACCTGGGCTGCCAGCTTGAGCGTTGGATGCGCAGTCCGGTTGCGCGTGCGATGGCCGCTCACGGGCATCTGGTCGCGGAGGCGCCGTTCCACGTGCCTGTTGGAGAAGGCCTGCTGCTCAACGGTTTCATCGACCTGCTCGCCTATGACGAGATGGGTGCCGGGGAGGCGTTCGTGGTCGATTACAAGACGGGCAGGTCGTATGATACGGATGCCAAGCGACGCGGTGCATACCAGGTCCAGGCCGAATGTTACGCGTACGCCTTGTTGCTCCAGGGGTTCGATTCGGTGCGTCTCGACTTCGTTTTCGTCGACCAGCTCGAGGATGATGAGGGGTATCCTGCCGTGTGCAGCTTCCCCGCTCCCGAGGAGCCCCCCTATCGCAAGGAGGCGCTCGAGGCGTCGCTGCTGGAGCATATCGACAGGGCGGTTCGACGTTGACCGGTGTGGATGCCGGGGGGTTGGACGGGGTCATGGCCCCGTCCACTGGGGCGGCACGGCAGCAGCGGGGCAGGGATCGTAGCGTTGTTCCGCTGCCGGATCCCCGCTCCGGCCCCGGTGCCGTCCCGGCAGTCTGCTCCGGACGGGGGATGTTGTCCCCGTCACGTCTTACAATATGGTCATGCCCGCGATGGTCGCCATGATCGCGACGGGTCGCGGATGTTGGATGGAACGATGGGTCCTTCGGAGGAGACGTTATGAGTCAGATCAGATGCCCGCACTGCGGCGAGGTCTTCCAGGTCGATGAGTCGGGATATGCCGATATCGCGAGGCAGGTGCGGGACCAGGAGTTCCAGCATGACCTTGCCGAGCGTGAGCGCATCCTGCGCGACGACCACAAGAAGGACCTCGAGCTCGCCCTTGCCGATGCCGAGGCGGCTTCCCGTGAGGCACTCGGCCAGAAGGATGCGCAGATCGCGGAGCTGCGGCACAAGCTCGACTCGCAGATGGAGCGGTTCGACACCGAGAAGACCCTTGCCGTCACGCAGGCCACGATCCAGGTTGCCAAGGAGCGCGATGACGCGATGGCGCAGGTCAAGCTCGTCGAGTCCGAGCGTGAGCGTGTGCTGGGCGAGATGCGCATCCAGATGGCCGAGCAGCTCAGGTCCAAGGACGACATCATCGCGTACAAGGATTCCGAGATCAGCCAGCTGCGTGACATGAAGGCCAAGCTTCCCACGAAGATGCTCGGCGAGTCCCTCGAGCAGCATTGCGAGATCGCGTTCAACCGCATCCGTGCCACGGCCTTCCCCAACGCCTATTTCGAGAAGGACAACGAGGTCGCGGACGGCACCAAGGGTGATTACATCTTCCGAGAGGTGGATGAGAACGGCATCGAGATCATCTCCATCATGTTCGAGATGAAGAACGAGCAGGACGGCCCGAAACGCGCTCACAGGAACGAGGATTTCTTCAAGAAGCTTGACTCCGACCGTACCAAGAAGCAGTGCGAGTACGCTGTGCTCGTCTCCTTGCTCGAGCCGGAGAGCGAGCTGTACAACGATGGTATCGTGGACGTCTCCTACCGCTATGAGAAGATGTACGTCATCCGTCCACAGTTCTTCATCCCGCTCATCACCGTGCTGCGCAACGCCGCGCTCAGGTCGCTTGCCATGCGGACCGAGCTTGCGCAGATGCAGCGGCAGAACATCGACGTCACGCGTTTCGAGGAGCGGATGGAGGAGTTCAAGACCCGCTTCGGCAAGAACTACCAGCTTGCGAGCAACAGGTTCAACACCGCCATCGAGGAGATCGACAAGACCATCTCGCATTTGCAGAAGGTCAAGGAGAACCTCCTGTCATCCGAGCATCAGCTGCGACTCGCCAACGACAAGGCGCAGGGCCTCACCATACGCAAGCTCACGTATCGGAACCCGACGATGAAGGCGAAGTTCGAGGACGCACGCCGGGCCGCCCAGGATGAGGAAGAGGGCTAGGCTTCCAGGTGGCGGCGGGGCGCAGGGCAGCCTGATGTCACAGGCAGAAGCCCGGTGCCACGCCTGCATTCTGTCCGGCATTCGCCTTGCCGAGTGCCCCGTCCTCGCCAACGCGGCGGAACTTGCCGGCATCATCGGGACAGCTGGTGCGCAGCCACCACCCGCAGGGCTTGCCTCCGTCCACGGAGCTGTCGGGAGTGAGCAGGTTCTTGATGGAGGACTTGCTCGGCGCCATCCAGGCGATGCCGATGTCATCGTAGATCTGGTACTGCGAACCTTCCGCGTTCCAGATGTCCTCATAGGCCTTGCGGGCTTTCTCGAAGTCGACCTTGCCCTCGAGCTCGATGTTCGAGAGGAGCCATAGCTTGTCGGAGGTCGGCGTCACGCATGCGAGGTCCTGCGTCTCGCCTACGTTGTTGCTGTACTTGCTTGCAGGGACGATGACGTCCTGGAGGTCCTGGGGAAGGTTGGCCATCCACTCGTCGTTGAGCCAGGTGCGCATCGATGATTGCTCCCAACCGCTGACCGAGTCGGCTTCCGGGGAGTACATCGGTTCCACGGCGATGGCATCCTTGAAGACGAAGCTGATACCCGCCTTGCTGCCATCGGTGAGGTCGTCGTGGCAGAAGCCCGCTACCTGCACCTGCACCGTCGTCCCATCCGCCAGGACGAGGTCCTTGGCCTGTGTCCCGTCGAGCTTGCCGTTGGATTTCGTGAGGTGGTAGGTCTTGGCCAAGGCGATGGCGCCATCCTCGCTGCCGGTGTCATGCATGGCCGCGGAGAGTCGCGAAAGCTCGTCCCATGAGTAGTCGTTGACGGTATCCCTGACCTCGAGACCGTCGATGGCGGCCGCCGGCTTCCCCGAGCAGCCTCCGAGAACGAGTGGCAGCAGGGCTATGCAGGCGCTGAGGATGCCGAGGATGAACAGCTTCCGCGCGGAGGTCGTTTTCATGGTGGGCCTTTCGGTCGAGGGTGCCAATGCACCGGGGTGCATCTGTCGTGCAGTAGCGTACCATGTGCGGTGCCGTGCGGGGAGGGCTATCTTCTGGACGTCCTTCGGCGTGCCTGCATGTTCGTTGCGGTATCCGCATGGGATGGCGTGCTGCTCCCGGGGAAGGGTGCCATTCCATGTGGTGGGGCGGGTAGCGTGTCATCCAGTCTTGCCCCATCCTCGTGCATCTCCTGTTTGTGTTTCCGTGCATTAGTTGCGCAACGGGATCAATCCTGACTGCGCGAAGATAAGGGCAACGGACAACCATCATGGGAGGGGAAGCATCATGCAGCAGGATGATCACCGCCGGTCAGAGCATATCGGGTTCGATGAGATGGGCGATGCCGTGACACAGGAGGATCCGGGCTGGGCCGTCTCGCTCCTTGCCCTCGCGATCCTCATCGCGCTGTTCGCTCTCGTCGTCTCGGGGACGTTGGCGGTCTGAGTTGGTCGGTACCCGCTTTTGAGGGCGTTGCCCTGGCATTCGTCCCCAGGGTCGCTGGCCTGGCG
>OMSY01000033.1 GCA_900313875.1 uncultured Actinomycetes bacterium | reverse complement strand
CGGTTCCCATCGAGAGCAATCTCTGCTGGAGCATCGGACTGACGAAGCGCGGGGGCGCCGTGCTCAGCGAGGACGAGACGGACGCCATGAACTTCATCCTCGAATGGTTCGAAGAGCGCGTGAAGCCTCTCAACAACCGATAACCGCAGGTAAAGGGACGATGAGCCCGCCGGACATCCAGGTGCTCTTCCTTGGTCTTCTCCGGGGTACAACCCACTGTTCAATCTCTTAAACTCACGGTTCAATCCGCTTTAACCAACCCGTAATCCAAACCTTGTTATATTCAGGTTGCATGCGGTCCTTCTCCGCATCATCGCCGCATGCCGCACGGCTCGCACACGGGGAGTGCCCGCCGCGCACCGTGCACAGGGAAGAGTTCGGGAAAGGGAAAAGTGAGAAGAAGGGAGCAAGCATGGCAGAAGAAAAGGGCATCTCAAGGCGTGCGTTCATCGGCGCAGCCGGCGCGATGGCTGCTGTCGGCGCATTCGGGCTCGCAGGTTGCAGCTCGGCAGCAGAAGCTGGCGACGCGGCAGCGGCAGCGGCTGGCCCGGATGTCGCTCCGCCCGACAGCTTCGATGAGGAGATGGACTGTGACATCCTGATCATCGGCGGCGGCGGTTCCGGCTTGGCGGCAGCTGTCGAAGCTGGCGAGTCCGGCAAGTCGGTCATCGTTCTCGAGGCTCGCGATGTCATGGGCGGCAACGAGAACATCGTCGAGGGTTGCTTCGGCGTCGACTCCCAGATGCAGAAGGACGAGGGCATCGTCATCGACACGAGCACCATCGTCCACGACGAGTTCCGTCAGGGCCAGTACCGTATCCCCGGTCCCAACTGGCTCGATCTCATCAAGAACTCCGGCGAGAACATCGACTGGCTCGTCGCACACGGAGTCCAGTTCATGACGGTCGACCCGGACCACGGCGTCCAGAAGCTGTTCCACCGCTTCGAGGGTGACGCGGGCGGCACCGGCTACGTCCCGTTCATGACCGACGCGGCGAAAGCTGCGGGTGCCGAGATTCTCATGGAGACCCACGGTGATTCGCTCATCCAGGATGACAGCGGCAAGGTCTGCGGTGGCTATGCGACCAAGGCAGATGGCACCGTCCTCAAGATCAACGCGAAGGCCGTCCTCATCGCAACCGGTTCCTATCGTGAGAACGATCAGTACATGCGTGACCTCGGCTTCGACCCCGAGCACCTCACCGCGCTCGGCGTTCCCGGCCACGACGGTCAGGGCCACGCGATGGCAGTCGCCGTCGGCGCCGCGAACTACCGTCCTTACAGCTGTCTCATCGGCGATACCTCGATTCCGGGTCTGCCCGGTTTCTTCGACGGCGGCAAGATCAACCCGCGCTTCGCGCAGGGCTATCCCATCAACCTCTGGCTCAACGAGTACGGCGAGCGCTTCCTGAACGAGGACTTCGCGTCCGAGAACATGATGATCTCCATGGTGCCGACCGCATGGCACAAGCGCTGCTGGGTGTTCTCCTGCGAGCAGTTCGTCCAGGATTACATCGTCATGAGGGACGCGGGCGACCCGACGAACACCACGGGTGAGGCGTACCTCGACAGCGACAACTCTACCGCCGCCGAGTTCGAGGGCGCCATCAACGACGGCCTTATCTTCAAGTTCGACACTCTCGAAGAGGTTGCCGAGCAGGCAGGCTTCGACCCCGAGCTCTTCAAAGAGACCATCGAGCGTTACAACGCCTACTGCGCTGACGGTCTTGACGGCGACTACCTCAAGGATCCGTCGCTGCTGGTGCCGTTCGAAGAGGGCCCGTACTACATCGCGCCGCTGCAGGCTGCTGCGAACGTCCCGCTGGGGTCGCTGCGGACCAATCGTGATTTCAGCGTCCTGGATACCAACCAGGAGCCGATTCCCGGTCTGTACGCCATCGGCGCCGAGGGTGCGATGCTGTGGGCGAACGTCTACACCGTCAACATCTCCGGCAGCTGCAACGCGAACAACATCAACTCCGCACGTACCGCGGTCAAGCACGCGATCGCGAACTGCATGTAGGGTCCGCGCGGGTTCCCGGGTCGAGCAACCGGGTGTTATGCACCTGCTTTCCCCTGCAGATTGTATGACCCCAGGAGTTACCGGAGGCTGCTCCCCCCTCCTGAACAGAGACCCTCGTGTTCCTCCGAGCACGAGGGTCTCACCCTCGGTTTGAACACGCGAGGAACCGTGTGGCGCGAT
>OMSY01000015.1 GCA_900313875.1 uncultured Actinomycetes bacterium | reverse complement strand
TTTTCTGGTGCCCCCGGACCGATTCGAACGGTCGACACCCGCTTTAGGAGAGCGGTGCTCTATCCCCTGAGCTACGGAGGCCTGCGGCTATTCTAGCAGTTCGAGAGAGGTTGTCATCAGCGCCTTCATGTGCGGCACGGGCCATCGGCTCAATGACATCTTGCCGTACCGTATCAGAGAACGTCTTCCGACATGCCCATCCTCGTCCCGCGGGAATGCAAGTGAAGGGGCTGCGGTTTCTGATTGCAGCCCCTTCACATCTCGATTCAACCAGCTGATTCGTTATCCGCTGCTTGTGGGGGTTGCTGCTTTGGTGGGCTTGGGTGTGGGCTTGGGGGGCTCCGGCTCGGGGCTCGGCGTCAGGGTACGCGGATCGGGTCCGTCGGATACCACGATGGTGACGGTGCTTCCCACCTCGATCTTGGTGCCTGCCGTGGGGGTCTGCCTGATGACATAGCCCTCGGAGATGTTCGAGTCGTATTCGGTCGTCGCGGAAGCCTCGATGCCCACGCCGTTGAGGGTCTCGACGGCGTCGGATTGCGACATGTTGGTCACGCTGGGCACCACAACCGTGTCAGGCCCGAGTGAGAGCGAGTAGGTCACGGTGCTTCCCGCCGTCACCTCGGTGCCTGCTTCAGGGCTCTGCTCGCAGACCATACCCTCCTTGACCGTGCTGCTATGCGTGTCCTCGCCTCGCTTGGGGGTGAGGTTCGCGGATGCGAGCGCTGCCTGCGCCTCCGTCTCCGACATGCCGCTCAGGTTGGGGATGGAAACCCGGGCGGGCGCTGCCTCCCCGCTTGAGATCACGAGGTTGATCCGGGTGCCATTGCGTGCCCAGGTGCTGCCCTTCGGGGTTTGGCTGATGACGTTGCCCGTTGCCACCTTCGAGCTGTTCTCCTGCGAGACGGTGCCGACCGAGAAGCCGGCTTTCTCGATGGATGACTTGGCATCAGCCTGCGCCATGCCCACCACGTTCGGGACCTTCTGCCCCAATCCTCCGTTGAGAGCGTAGAGCGATCCTCCCCCGAGGAGGAGCAAGAGGATGACCAGGAAGGCGATGAGCCCCTTGCGGCCTTTCTTCTTCCTTCTCCCCTTCTTCCCTTCGTCGTACTGGAGGCTCTGCTCGCCTATCTCATCGTTGTTCTGCTTCTTGCCCTTGTTCTTGTTCTGCTTGTTCCGACGGCCGTTCTGCTGGTTCATCACACGGGTCTTGTCCTTCGACATGACGGCGGTCATCGTGCCCGTGTAGTTGCCGGCGAGGTAGGAGTCGATGGTGTTCTTCATGTCGAGCGCAGAGGCGAACCGCTGTGCCGGGTCCTTGCTCAGGGCCCGCATCACGATGGACTCGAATGCGGGGCTGACCCTGGGGTTGATCTGCGAGGGGGGTACCGGCTCCTCGTTGACCTGCTTGACCGCGACCGCGACGGCATCTGGCGCATCGAAGGGAAGCTGGCCCGTGGCAGCCTCATACATGACGACCCCGAGGGAGTAGAGGTCGCTTGCGTAGGTGAGCTTCTTGCCCTGGGCCTGCTCGGGTGAGACATAATGCGCGGTGCCAAGCACGGAGTTCGTGGTCGTGAGGCTGCTGTTGCCGGAGCGTGCGATACCGAAGTCCATGACCTTGGCGTTGCCATCGGGTTGGACCATGATGTTCTGCGGCTTGATGTCACGGTGGATGATGTCGAACTGGTGTGCCACCGAGAGTGCCTGGCAGACCTGGGAGGCGAGTTCGGCGACCTTGCGCTCGGAAAGGGCGCCACGTTCACGGATCGCACGTTTGAGCTCGATGCCATGCACGAATTCCATGACGATGAAATAGGTGCCGCTGTCCTGACCCCAGTCATAGATGTTGACGATATAGGGACTTGAGAGGTTCGCTGCTGCTTGTGCTTCCTGTCTGAACCGCGCGGTGAACGTTGCATCAGCTGCATACTGCGGCAACATCACCTTGACAGCGACCACGCGGCCAAGTACCTCATCGAAGGCCTTGTAGACCTCGGCCATTCCGCCGGTGCCCACCTTCTCGGTGAGCCGGTACCTTCCGGCGAACACTCTGTTTCTGACCACTCTAGCTCCCTCGATTCCTTCTGGTGCGTTTAAGCTACAGTTGATGACATTGTAGCCTATTTCCTACATCAGCCCTTGAGACTTTAAGGTGGCGATCAGGACCGACCTTGCCTTCGGCGCGGCGGCGTCTCCTCCCGATCCGCTTTCCTCGATGACGACGGCCACGACGACCTTCGGGTCCTCGGCTGGCGCGATGCCCACGAACCACGAGTCATCGTCAGGCTTGCCGGTCTGGGCGGTACCGGTCTTGCCTGCGACGCTGATTCCCGCGATGGCTGCTCCTGAACCGGACCCGCTTTCGACGACGCCCTGAAGGATCTCGAGCTCCGTCTTCGCGGTGTCCTTCGAGATGACCCTGTTGAAGGCCTGCGGGCTGGCGGTTGACACCGTGGCCCCATCAGCGGACACGGTGCGTTGGACGACGTAGGGGTTCATCGCGATGCCCTCGTTGCCGATGGTGCTCCCCACCATGGCCATCTGCATGGCGGTCACCTGGGGGCCAGCCGGGCTCTGATGCTCTCCTACCGGCTGTCCGACTCCCGACCATGCGGTCTCCCATTCGGTCATCTCGTTGGGGTTGGGCATCAGGGACTTGGTGACGCTGAAGTCGCGTCCGATGTCGTTGTTGAGTCCGAAGGCCTCCGCGTAGTTGACCAGTGCCTTGGAACCCACTTGGACCGCGACCTGCGCGAACACCGTGTTGGACGATACCCGTGTCGCCTGTGCGAGGGTGATGGCACCATGGTTGGTCTCTGCGAAGTTGGTCACCGGCGCTCCCCCGATGTCCATGGATCCTGGAGACTCGTAGACGGAGTCCGGGGTCGCCGTGCCGGTCTCGAGCGCGGTGGCAAGCGTGACCATCTTGAACGTCGAGCCCGGTGCGTAGAGCGCCTGTGTCGCACGGTTGAAGAGCGCATCGGAGGCGCTGCTGTTCTCGAAGAGGTCGGCGAGTTCGTTGGGATTGTATGTGGGGGAGCTCGCCATCGCGAGGACCGCGCCGGTCTCCGGGTTCATGACCACGACGGCGCCCTTCTCGCCCTGGAGCACGTCCTCGGCTGCTTCCTGCACCGTCGAGTCGATGGTGAGGATGATGTCGTTGCCGACGGTGGGGGCTCCGGCAAGCGAGGAGATGGCATCCTGCCAGGTCGCGAAGTTGCGGTTGCCGGTGAGCGTCTCGTTCTGCGTGGCCTCGAGCCCTGCAAGGCCGTAGCGCTGGGATGTGTATCCGATGAGGTGCGCGGCCAAGGTGCCCTGTGGGTAGCTGCGTTCGTATGTCCTGCCGTCATCGCCGAGCGTGGACCGGGCAAGCACCACCTTGTCGGCGGTGTATACCGTTCCCCGTTGGTTCATCTGATTCTTCGCGAGCGTGTGGTTGTTGGTGGGCATCTGCTGATAGGACCGTGCCTTGATGACCTGGATATAGGTCATGTTGGCGATGAGCAGCGCGAACAGCAAGGTGAAGGCGGTGAGGGTCTGGGTCAGCCGTCTGCCGAGCGCGACGCGCCCCAGCACGCCGTTGTCACCCGGGAGGGGGACGGCCTTGAGGTCGGTTTCGACACCCGTTCCCTCGTCGCCGGCACGGAGCAGCAGGCCGAGGATGATGAAACTCGCCAGCAAGGAGGACCCGCCTTGACTCATGAATGGCAGGGTGAGGCCGGTGAGCGGGATGAGTCGGGTCACGCCGCCGATGATGACGAATGCCTGGAAGGAGATGGCGGTCGTCAGGCCGGTGGCGGTGAAGGCGGCGATGTCCGACTTCGCGCGTGCGGCGGTGAGGAAACCGCGTATGGTGAACAGCATGAAGAGCAGCAGTACGCCTGCAGCCCCGAGCAGGCCCATCTCCTCGGCGATGGCGGCGAAGATGAAGTCGCTTGCCACGACGGGGATCTTGGTGGGCATGCCCCGGCCGACACCCACGCCGAACAGGCCCCCATCCGCCATCGAGTAGATCGCCTGCACGAGCTGGTACCCCTTGTCGTTCGCGAAGTCGAAGGGGCGCAACCAGGTCTGTACACGTGCTTGGACATGGCCGAAGGCGAAGTATGCGCCCACGAACCCGATGCCGATGAGCGCAAGGCCGATGAGGACGTAGAAGAAACGTCCCGTGCATATGTAGATCATGAAGAGGAAGATGCCGAAGAACAGCAATGCACTACCCAGGTCACGCTCGAAGACGACGATGAGCAGCGAGATGACCCACATGATGAGCAGGGGGAACATCGTCGCCGGCTCGGGGATGTTCAACCTGAGGACCTTGCGTGTGGGCAGGGAAAGAAGCTCTCGGTTCTCCGCCAGGTAAGCGGAGAGGAAGAGGACGAGCAGTACCTTGGCGATCTCACCAGGCTGGAAGGAGAAGCCACCGAAGGACAGCCAGATCTTGGACCCGGATATCTCGGTGCCGACGATTGCCGGCAGCAGGAGCAGGACAAGGCACACCAGCATGATGGTCCATTTGTAATGGGCAAGACGTTCAAGTGAGCGCACCAGGACGAGTACGACGATCATCGCCGCGATGGAGAGTGCCAGCCAGGCTATCTGCCGTTGTGCCAGGTCCGGGGCAAGGCGCATGACGAAACAGATACCGATGCCGCTCAGCAGGAACGTGATGGGCAGCAGGGCCGGGTCCGCCTCCGGCGCGAACCTGCGCACGGCGAGATGGGAGACGAGGAACCCCCCGAACAAGCTCAAGGGCACCGCGAAGGAACCCAGCGTGCGCGGTCCGTTGCTGTTGATGATCGCGGTCGCGAACAGCAGGATGAGGACGGGCAGCGCTGCCAGGAGGAGCGCCAGTTCTATGTTGCGTTTCGTCTTCATGACAGGTGGTCTTTACTGGGCGGGCTGTCCCTGGTCGGGGGCGCCGCCGGAAGCGGGCCCAGGGGCCGGCGTTCCGTTGCCAGGGGCCTTCGCCGCCGCGATATCCGCTTTGTAGCTGTCCACCGCCTCGTTTGCCTTGTCGAGGGACTGGAAGGTGATGCCGTTGTCGAGTCTCTCCTGGATGTTCTCGGGCAGATCGCTCACGCGGACATCGGTGGTGTGGTCATACCAGGACAGGTGCACCCCGGCGATATCTCCCACGAGACCCCGGTACACGGCGACCATCTCGTTCTCCGCGACAAGGTAGGCGGAGCTGCGTGCATAGGCGTAGACACCTCCCACTGCCGCGCCGATCGCGATGACGAAGGCGATGACGAAGGCGATGAGCGATGCCTTCGACCGTTTGACGGCCTTCTCTACGACAAGCTGGTCCTGACCGGAGGGGTTGATGACGATGACGGTCACGTTGTCGTGCCCGCCTTCCTGAAGGGCCTCGTTGACAAGTGCGTCAGTCGCCTCCTGGGGGTCGGGCGTGTTCACGAGAATCTCCTCGATGCGCTCGTCGAGGACCATGCCCGTGAGGCCATCGGAGCAGAGCAGGATGCGGTCCCCTTCCCCGACGGTGAGTTCGTACAGGTCGGGAACCATGTTCTCGTCACCGCCCAAGGCTCGGGTGATGACGGAGCGTTGCGGATGCCACCGCGCCTCTTCCTCGGTGATCTCCCCTTGCTCTATCAGGTCGGCGACATACGAATGGTCGCGGGTGATGCGCTGCAGGGACCCTTCGTGAAGGAGGTAGGCACGTGAATCACCGACCTGTGCGACGACGAGCTTGGTGCCCTTGACCATCGCGGCGGTCACGGTGGTGCCCATTCCCGGCTTGCCCACTCCCTCGAGCGCAGCGGCGATGACTGCGTGGTTGGCTGCGATCACCGCATTCCCGAGCTCCGTTGCCGAAGGCTCAGCTGGGGTGTTCGCGGTCAGTGTCTCGATGGCGATCTCGCTTGCCACCTCGCCTGCCTCATGCCCGCCCATACCGTCTGCAACGGCGAACAGGGGTGGGCGTGCGACGAGGGAATCCTCGTTGTGCTCACGCACCAGGCCCGTGTCGGTGCGCGATCCAAAGGAGAGTACTTCCTTTATCATGTGAGGCTCACTCCGATATCCACATCTCCGACCGTGATCACGTCCCCGCTGCGCACGGCGATGGGCCTGTCGATCACGAGGCCGTTGATGCGTGTCTTGTTGGTCGAACCGAGGTCCTCCACCAGCAGGTCCTTGCCGAGGGGGTAGACGCGTGCGTGCCTACCCGAGACATAGGATGCGGGGATGACGATATCCGCTCCAGGGGAACGTCCGATGACAACCGGTCCCGTGACGTTGATCTTGACCCCTCGGAGCTCCTTGGGTCCCTTGACAACCGCTATGGTCCAGACACCGCTCTTCTTGCGCTGCCCTTTCACGATGCCGATGCCCGTCTTCATGACGGCGAAGAGGAACAGGTACAGCAGGGCGATGAGGAGAAGCCGTCCGACATAGAGGACGATGTCTATCACGTCTAGCCTTCCCTGAACTCGAAGTTGGTCATGCCGAAGGTGAGCAGGTCCCCATCGCACAAGTCGACCTGTGCGATCTCCTTGTCATTGAGGAAGGTCCCGTTGGTGGAACCGAGGTCGTTGAGCATCCAGTAGCCGTCTCTCAGCACGATCTCCGCATGGGTACGCGAGACGTTGGGGTCGCGGATGACGATGTCGTTGGCGCGGTCGCGTCCGATGCGCACCTGAACGCCGTCGAGGTTGAACGTCTCCCCCGTGTTGATGTTGTACAGGGAGGCAAGCGGCGGCTGATAGCCGGGGGCGAGGTCCTGCGGGGCAAGCTCCCCGTCCTCGTCTTGGGCGGCGAAGTACGCGTCCTCATCAGAGGTATCGTACGTGTCATAAGGCGGCTCCGCCTCGTAGTCCCTGCCGCGGTCGCGTGCGTCGAGTCCGTAACGCTGCATCTCCTCCATGCGCAGCTGCTGGATGATGGAGGCGGAGACGTTCTCGGCGATCACATCGAACTTGCCGCTCTTGAGCTTGTCATCGACGATGAAGCGCACGAGCGGCGAACCATCCATGTGGAGCCCTCCCTCGTCGGCCTTGCCCTTGAGGTAGGTCTCCATCTCGCCGGCAAGCGTCGGGTAGAACCCCGAGAGCTTCTCGTCATCCACGGGGTTGACGAGGATGTTGAACAACGTGGGCGCATGCTGCACTCCAGCGCTCACGAGCTTCTCACGGTACATCTCCTTCTCGGCGCGTTTCGTCATCTGCACCGGGGAGACAGGGGATTTGAACATGCTCCCTGCAGCGTTGTCGAACGCCCGGTCGATCTTGCCCTCGAACTGAGATAAACGGCCCACTGTCACACTCCTTCAACTTCCTGCTCGGGGTGTTGGGGTGCCCCGAGTGCGCTTATGATGCACATGAACACGAACGTGACCACGATAAGCGCTATCTGCCGCATGGCGGGCAGGACCCAGCTCCCGATATCGAAGCGCAATACGAGGGCCTGGCATCCGAGCACCAGCATGCAGCCAAGTGCTGAACCTACTATTGATAACACACGGGAACCCCGTGCGCATAGCAACGCCATCAGGATATCAGCAAATAACCATCCCACGAGCATCAACCATGCCTCCGGGTTGATGAGCAATGCGAACAGGGGGGAACGGGGAGAGGAGTCGATGAAGAAGAGCTTGCAGGAACCCAGGGTGCCCCCGGTGCAGGCGGTGACGAACAACAGGAACGCGCTGCCGAACAACAGCGCGGGGATGGAGCGCTTCCAGGGGAGATGGAAACCGCAGAGCAAGGGGAAGGCGTTCGGGATCCAGCACAATGCGAGGAGCGGTGCGGCAAGGGGAAGCGTGGATTCGGCCACTCCCTTCCTCCCGAATGGCAGCCACCAGACGAACGCGAGGAAGCCGAGCACCCCTGCGAGGATGTATTCACCGCGGAGACAGAGGGTCGCGTCCAAGCAGATGATGGCGATGATCGACCCGAATTGGGGGGTTGCAAAGCATCCGAGCGCGACGCAAATGGTGAAGGCGGCTATCATCGGGGTGGAAAGCCCAGCGGAAAGGGTCGCCTGCCAGGTGAGCCAGGCACCCGATGCACAGGCGATGAGCCTCCCGACGAGGGTGCGCTCGATGCTGGAGATCGCACGTCGGATACGTCCGGGTTCCCGGGTCACGGCTATCTCGGCCTGCTCCTCGGTGGCGAGGTCGCGACGGAGCTTCTTGCGTCCTGCCGCGGGGTTCCCGAGATGCACCAGCAGGTCATCGGTGAACTCGGCGACGCTCGGGAACCGTTCCTCCATGCGGGGGGAGAGCGCGATGAACAGCGCATCGTCGACAGCAGGGTCGAGGTCGGGACGCAGGGCGCTCGGTTCGTAGAACTCCCCGTTCATGATCGCGTCGAGCGAACCTTCGATGGTCTTGGATGCGAAGGGGTTCCTCCCGCAGAGCATCTCGTAGACGACCGAGGCGAAGGCCCATTCGTCGGTGCGCTCGTCAAGCCTGCCGCCGCTCATCTGCTCAGGCGGCATGTATCCGATGGTGCCCCCGTATGCCGTACCGTATCCGGAGGGGCTCGCGATCTGCGCCACACCGAAATCGCTCACCATGATCTGGCCCGAACGGTCGATGAGGATGTTGTCGGGCTTGATGTCCAGATGGAGCACCTGGTTCTCGTGTGCGTATTCGAGTGCTTCCGAGACGCTCGCGACCACCGCCGCCACGATATCGAGGTCCAGGACCCTGTCGCCGTGGTCCAGCAGCTCGCCGAGGGTGGGCCCATCGACGTATTTCATGATGATGTAGGCGTTGTCATCATCATGCTCGAAATCGAGGACGCCGACGATGGAGGGGTTCGAGAGCAGGGCGGCTGTCCGAGCCTCCTCCAGGCCTGGGGTGAGCAAGGAGGGGCCGTCCTGTTCGAGGGGGATGCTTTTGATGGCAACACGGCGCTGCACGCGCGTGTCCCATGCGATCTGAACCGTGGAGAAACCCCCATGGGCTTTCGTCTCGAGCAGACGATAGCGGTTCAATATGAGGGTGTCTTCCATGTGCATCTCCGTGGTGCGGTTCGGGTCGTTTGGATGTGGGATATGGGGTGTTTTGCACGAGTAACATTTTATAGGCTGTCGGAGAAGATGTATAGCGTGCGTGCGAGACGTTGCGTGACGGTTTACGCATGGGTAGGGCTACGGGCTGGTCGGCGGCAACCGTGCCACCGAAGCTGCCATGTGGCACATGTGGGCAGCGTCAAGGACAGCAGGGGTGTTGTGGAAGGACGGGGTGTTTCGGTGCGCTTCCCGAGGCGGGAACATTTTCCGGAGACAACCCCGCAACTCTGTGGTAACATCCTAATGCGCTACGCGGGTGTGGCGGAATTGGCAGACGCGCAGGCTTCAGGTGCCTGTGGAGGCAACTTCGTGGGAGTTCAAATCTCCCCACCCGCACCAGGGATGCAAGGGTCGGGCCTTCGGGTCCGACCCTTTTTCGCTATCGGCGCATTGATGACGGGTGTGGGCCGAGGCCGGGACATCGGGGCCGGGGTGGCATGCTGCTCCTGACTCCGACCGTCAGGCATCATCGTCCCCGTCATCGGGCGCCAGGACGGTATCGAGTTCGGACCGTGCCTTCCCAATCGCCTTCCCGAGACGCTGCATCTCCTCACCCGGGATGTACGGCTCCTCCTCGTCCGCGTCGTCCCCATGGTCATGGTAGCGTTTCCGTGTGCCACGTTCGAGCACCCAGGCCAAGACGGTGAAGAACACGAGGCAGGCACCGAGGACCGCGAACATGCCGTTGCGTGTTCCGAGGAGCCATGCGAGGAAATCGGCAACCTGTTCAGACAACCTGTCTCCTTTCCTCGAGGATGTGCCCTTGCGGTCCGAATCGGCGTGTGTGCGGTGTCGGTTCCGCCGTTCCAAGATGTTCCATATGCTGGATTCCCCGCATTCTATCGCAAATGTCAGTCAGAA
>OMSY01000032.1 GCA_900313875.1 uncultured Actinomycetes bacterium | reverse complement strand
TTGCTCTCCGCGTGGCACATCCCCCGCGATGGCATGCTCTTCCCTAGGGAAGGGCATGCCATCGCGGCAGCAACAGCAGCGTGCCATAGCGCCCATCCAGTGCCGACCGACCTCCAACCAGCGACGAAAAACGAGCCGGACGGTCAGGAGGGGGGATCCCAACCGTTCCGGCTCGTTCGTTGCCGCTGTTCATGGGGAGGGGAGACGACCCGCCCCATGAACGGGGATCAGAGTTTCGTGATATCCACCTGCTCGAAGACGCCACCCTGCTGGGCCAGGTCCTTCGACAGGGGTGCGCCCAGGAAGAACTCGCTGATCTCATCGAGCTTCTTCGTGGGATCGACGTCACCGAACGTGTCAGGATAGACCGTCGCACCGACCTGGTAGCAGTTGGCGATGGCAAGCTCCACGTTGGTCGAATAGAAGCGGTAGGAGATGAGTGTGTAGGTCTTACCGTCCTTGACGGCCGAAAGCGAATCGAAATAGGCGGGGTTGGCCTTGTAGTCATCGGCGACCATGTTCAGGTTGCCGCTCTCGATGAAGATGTACCCCGGCTGTGCGGAGGACACGGCCTCGAGGTCGATGGTGAAGGGACCATCGGACCCATGACCATCGGCGATGTTGGTCACGTTGCAACAGGTGAAGGGCGGGAAGTTGGCCTCGGTGCCATCGAACCCGTGGCCACCACGGTAGCTGATACCGGCGGCATAGGCGGTGACCTTGCCGTTCTCGTTCGAGCTTGATGCACGCTGGTTCAGGTCGGCCTCTGCGTTCTTGATATAGTCGATGACCGCGGTTGCACGGTCCTGCTTGCCGAGCACCTCGCCGAGGAAGATGAGGTTGTCATAATATTGCTGGTCGAAGACGGTCTCGGGCTGATCGAGACACACCACGGGGATGCCGGTCTTCTGCTGCAGGGCATCGGCTTCATCTGCCTGCAGGCTGTCGCAGATGATCACCTGGGGCGCGGCCTTGACGATGGCCTCCTCGTTGGCGGTGACGCCTTTCGAACCTCCTTCACCGATGACCGGCAGTTTGGAGAAGGTCTTGTTGTTCACATGGCGATAGGCGCAGCTGACGCTGTCCTCATGTTCGGCTTCCTCGACGCCGACCACCTTGTCGACAGCACCGAGATAGCAGATGGGACGCAATGCGCACCCGATGCCGACCACCTTGTCGACGTTCTCGGGAATCTCCACGGTGCGACCGCGCATGTCCGTGACGCTTCTCGTCGTCGTGTTTCCGCTCGGCTTGCTGGAACTGTTCGAACAGCCTGCTAGCGTCATGAACGCCAGAGCCGCCGCCAGCAGCAAGGTGACGATTGCTGCAAACGTCCGTCTTGTCCTGATGGTCTCCACGATATCCTCCTTGGTAATACGAACAACCATTACGTGTTAACAGAAGGATAACCGAAATCATGAAAAAGAGTTACGAATCAACCGCTCTCTTGGTGGAGCGGTGCGATTGCGGGGGGATGTGGCTCCCGCCGCCCGTGGGATGCCTGGACGGTCGCCCATGGGCAACGCATGGCACCCGCTGGCTCCCGCCGCCCGTGGGATGCCTGGACGGTCGCCCATGGGCAACGCATGGCACCCGCTGGCTCCCATCGCCCGTGCGGTGCCCGCCGACCCGTGCCGTCGATGGCATCCACATGGCAAACCCGCTGATGGCGACGACGGCACATGGCCGCCGGCCGGTACCCGGTTCGCGCATACCGCCGCCCGTATGCCCCGTAAGGCAGGTACAGCAGGTACAGCAGGCTATCTCACGTCGGCGACGGTGATCTTCTGCAGCTTCGAATCGCTGAGGTCGCCTTCCTGGGCCAGGCGGTTCGCCTGGGCGACCAGCATGCGCTCGAAGAAGTTGCGTACCTCACGTCCATTGGCGAAGGTCTCGTCACGTTCCTCGTAGATGCGGGTGAAGTGCTGGCGTACCTCCTTTGCGGCGGCGTTCGTCAGGGTGAACCCGCCCTTCTCGCAGAAACCCTCGAAGATCCCATAGAGCTCTTCCGGCGTGTAGTCGGGGAAGGTGATGAACTTGTTGAAGCGCGAGCGCAGGCCGGGATTGCTTGCGAGGAACCCCTGCATGGGCTCGGTGTAACCGGCGACGATGACGATGAGCTCGTCACGATGGTCCTCCATCTCCTTGAGCAGGGTGTCCACCGCCTCGAAACCGAAGTCGCGGCTGTCGCGTTTGTAGGTGAGCGAATAGGCCTCGTCGATGAAAAGGACCCCGCCCAGCGCCCGCTCCACGACCTCCTTGACCTTCGGTCCGGTGTGCCCGACGTAGCCACCGACGAGTCCGGAACGGTCGGTCTCGATGAGCTGCCCCCGTTCGAGCACGCCAATCTGCGCGTAGATCTTCGCCACGAGACGTGCGACCGTCGTCTTGCCCGTCCCCGGGTTGCCGGAGAACACGAGGTGGAGCGACATGGGGAGCTGCTCGATCCCACGCTCCTCACGCGCCTTGCGCACGCGGAGGAGGTTGATGAGGGAATGGACGTCCTGCTTGACCGACTCGAGCCCGACGAGGGAGTCGAGCTCGTCCATGAGCGATTCGAGCGTCTCGCCCTCGGCCAAGGCGGGGGAGCCCGCCATCCCCGGCGTCGCCTGTGGGCTCGGGGAAGGGTCGGGGTCGCGGGACCCTGTCGGGTCCTTGGGTGCAGCGGTGGCGTCGGAGGGTGCCGGCGGGCGGTTTGCAGGGCGACGCGGCGTGCGTGTGCGTGCGCGCCCCCGGTATCGGGTAAGCGTTCCCGAGAGATAGGAATGGATCGCCATGGTCAGGGAGGCGAGGTCATCCGCCTGTGCGTCGAGGTCGTTCCCCGTCCGTTCCATGAGCTCGATGCCGAAGGCCTCGAAGAAGTCCAACATGAGCTCGCTCACCGGTGTTCCCGTGCGGCCTTCCCTGAAGAGGATGTTGTCGAACGCGGTGGCCACCCTGAAGGAAGGGGGGACCGCCCCGAAGAACCGCTTCCCCCTGCGGTCGTCGACCCGCCGTTCGATGCTCCTGCGGGTCATGCGGGTGTCGAGCACACGGTTGATGAGCGATATCGCCTCGGGGGAGATGACGTCGTTGCATGAGGCGAGGTTGTAGGCGAGCTGCACGGCATCCTGGTCGAACTGCTC
>OMSY01000105.1 GCA_900313875.1 uncultured Actinomycetes bacterium | reverse complement strand
CTTCAGCATCCCCCACCTTGGAACCATGCGCCAGGCTCGCTCAGGATCCCGGTCGTCATGCCGTGACGCACAGCCTCATCCGTGACGACCGTACCGTCGGCAAGCACATGACCCGGTGCGAGTTCGAGGAGCGGACGGACGGCGAAATCCCTCTCGAGCAGACGTGGATGTGGCAGGATGAGCTCCGCATCATCGCTCACCACCCCCTCGTAGTCGAGGATGTCGAGGTCGAGCGGACGCGGTGCGTTCGCGAAGGTCCTGACGCGTCCCGCCTCAAGCTCGAGCCGTTGCAGTTCCGCCAGAAGCGCCCTCTCATGCAATCGGGTGCGGATACGGAGGACCGCGTTGGCGAACGATGGCTGGTCGACATGGTAGGCAGGCTCGCTCTCGTAGATGGAGGAGACGGCATCGACCGAGGTATAGGGGAGAGCATCGATCGCAGCACAGGCTGTGGAAAGCGCCTCCACCCGGGAGCCTTGGTTGGCCCCCAGTGCGATGAAGGCGAATGCCGGCCCCTCCTCGAGGCGCAGGAGCGCCTCATGGGTCTCCGCGACATCATGTGCCCTGATGATGCGGGCGCCCTGTTCCACGGCGGCAAGCGCGCAGGCGACGGAGCCCCAGGTGCGCTCAAGGGGAACGGATCTCCCGTAGAGCTCGCCGACGAAGCGCTTGCGTGACAACGCCACCATCACGGGATAGCCGAGGTCGCAGAGCTCATCGAACCGTCCGAGCAGCTCGCGGTTGTGCGCCGTCGTCTTGCCGAAGCCGAAACCCGGGTCCACGCAGATACGGTCGCGCGCCACCCCCTCGGCCTCCAACAGGTGGGCCTGCTGGAGCAGATAGCCCGCCACCTCGGAGACGACATCGTCGTAGCGCGGGTCATCCTGCATATGTTTCGGGGTCCCTGCCATATGCATGGCGACGAGTCCGGCTTCGCAACGTACGGCGACCTCCCTCATACGCGGGTCGCGAAAGCCCGAGATATCGTTGATGACCGCTGCTCCTGCGTCGGCACAGGCTTCAGCGACGATGGCATGACGCGTGTCCACCGACACGATGACCCCACGTGCCGCCAACACCCTGACCACCGGCAGCACGCGGGTCAGCTCTTCCTGGACAGACACCTCCTCGGAGCCGGGACGCGTGGACTCGCCCCCCACATCGATCAGGTCCGCCCCCGCCTCGAGCATCTCCCCGGCATGATGGAGCGCGGCATCCAGCGAGTCATGGAGGCCGCCATCGGAGAACGAGTCCGGAGTCACGTTGAGGATGCCCATGAGCAGGGGACGGTCGCAGGCAAGCAGGTACGGGCCACAGTGCCACTGGCGTGCAGACATCCCATCTTGCACCAAGTCCATCGCCCTCCGACTCATCGTGACCGCGTGTTGCTGAAGATGAGCGTCATGACCTCGTCACGGGTCGCATGCGATTGCTGGATGACCCCACGCACGGCGCTCGTCACGGTCTTGCTGCCGGGCTTCCTGACGCCGCGCATGGTCATGCAGAGATGCTCGGCCTCGATGACCACCATCACACCGGCGGGGTCCATCTCGCTCACGAGCTTGTCGGCGATCTGGGAGGTGAGCCGCTCCTGCACCTGCGGACGATGCGCGTAGACGTCCACCAACCGTGCAAGCTTGGAGATGCCACAGACCCTGCCTTCCTTGTTGGGGATGTAGGCGACATGCGCCACGCCCATGAAGGGTATGAGATGGTGCTCGCAGATGGAATAGAGCGGGATGTCCTTGACGATGACAAGCTCCTGATGCCCCTCGTCGAACATCGTCTCGAACAGCTCGTCGGGATTCTTGGAGAACCCGTCGCATATCTCCTCGTACATGCGGGCGACGCGCTCCGGGGTCTTCCTCAGCCCCTCGCGGTCGGGGTCCTCTCCCATGCCCTCGAGGATGAGGCGCACGCCTTGCTCTATCTTCCCGTGATCCATGTATCCCTCCTGTTGGATGCCAGCTACCGTGGCTGACCGTTCCGTGCTCTCATGTGTCATGCGAACCGGGCTGCGTGAGCTACCAATCGAACACCTCCCCGACCTTGCCCTGGATGCACAGGTCGGCCCTCCGGTCGAGCGGCGTCGGGCTGAGGTTGACGATGACGAGCTTCCCGCCTCTGAAATAATCGATGAAACCCGCAGCGGGATAGACCACGAGCGAGGTGCCCGCCACCACCAGCACATCGGCTCTCCGTATCGCATCGACCGCTTGGTCGATGACGGCACCATCGAGCGGCTCCTCGTACAGCACGACATCGGGCTTGACCACGCCACCGCACTTCCCGCAACGGGGGACGCCCTCACTTGCCAGGATATAAGCCAGCGGATAGGACTCATGACAATCCATGCAGAAGTTGCGGAGGACCGACCCGTGCAGCTCATGCACGCACCGGCTTCCCGCAGCCTGATGCAGACCGTCGATGTTCTGGGTGACGACCGCCTTCAGATGGCCCGTCTGCTCGAGCTCGGCCAACTTGCGATGGCACCGGTTGGGCTCGACGCCCTCGAAGAGCATACGGTCGCGATAGAACCGGTAGAACTCAGCGGGATGGGCATCGAAGAACGAACGGGAGATGATCTGTTCCGGCGGGTAGTCGTAGACCTGGTTGTACAGGCCGTCCTTGCTGCGGAAATCGGGGATACCGCTCTCGGTGGAGACCCCGGCACCACCGAAGAACACCACGTTGTCGCTTGCCTCGACAAGCGACTTCAGTTCGTCACGTTGCTGCTCAAGTCCTTCCATGTCCGCCTCCAATCTCCAATGGCCTCAGAACAGGGAATCGTCCCCGTCATCATCCATGCCATACCGATAGTCGTCGAGCTCCTGCTGCAACTCATCATCCTGCCAGCGCTGGCGCTTGGAGGTATCGGCGCGCCCCTGCGGGCGACGCCCAACCCCCGTGACGGTCTTGCCTCGCTCGTGTTTGCGACCCTCCATGCGACGCCGCTCCTCACGACGTTCGG
This sequence comes from uncultured Actinomycetes bacterium, assembly GCA_900313875.1. GTDB lineage: Bacteria > Actinomycetota > Coriobacteriia > Coriobacteriales > RUG844 > RUG844. The sequence continues at coordinate 518 of OMSY01000105.1, read as the reverse complement.
CGTTCTCCTCGGCCTCGCGCTGCAGGTCACGCCAGGAGGCGAACCGCCTCTGCTCGATCCTGCCTTCGCGCACGGCAGCGAGAACAGCGCATCCCGGCTCGTCACTGTGCGTGCAGTCGGAGAACCGGCACTCGCGTGCCGCCTCGGCAATCTCGGGAAACGCAGCCGCGAAACCCCGACCCGGGTCCCACAGGGAGATGGAGCGGATCCCCGGCGTGTCGATGACCACCCCACCGTCCCGCACGAGGAAGAGGTCTCGGGAGACCGTCGTGTGCCTACCCCTGCCGTCGCTCGCACGCACCGCGCCCGTGCGCTGGAAATCACCCCCGACAAGGGCATTGGTGAGGGCCGACTTGCCCACACCCGAACTGCCGAGGAGCACGGCTGTCTTGGAGGGGTCGATGAGCGCGCGTATGCGCTCGATGCCACGGCCATCATAGACCGACTCGACGATCACCTCGATCCCATGCACCACCCGACGCACATCCTCGAGGTCGGCATCGAGGTCCGTCGCGAGG
>OMSY01000135.1 GCA_900313875.1 uncultured Actinomycetes bacterium | reverse complement strand
GATGCCGTTGCTCTCCAGGTACTCCTCGAGGGTCATGCCGGAGTTCATCGCGAGGAACTCATAAGCCTTCTCGTCGAAGGGCTCCGCAGCCACCGGCTCTGCCGGCGCACTGGGCTCGATGGAGACGGGGGGCTCGGCGGCACCCATTGCGGATACCCCCTCATCGACCGGCACGGCAGGTTGTTCCTGTTCGAGTGCAGCCCGCTCGGCTGCGGCGGCAGCTGCTGCGGCAGCCATCTCCGCCTCATGCCGCCTGCGCATGGCTTCCTCGCGTTCAAGGCGCTGACGGCGGGTCTCCTCCTGTGGCAACGTGGGGATATCCGCAAAGCGGGAACGGATCTCCGAGGGCTGCTTGACCGTACCCTGCATCGAGCCATTCTTCTTGCGGTTCTCGACGTTGACCCACCACGATGGCTTCGCGCGCTGTCCCACAGGACGAGGTTGGGACGCCTCGAGAGCAGCGGCACGTACCGCCTCCGCACGACTGTGCTGCCGCTGCGGCATATCCTGCTGCATGCCCGCGGGTTCACCCTCGACAGGGGCCGCTTCGGCAACCGGTGCAACCTCGGCCTGCACGGGCACCTCTGTGGGAGGTACCTCACCCATGGACGGGGTCTCGACCACTGGCTCAGCAGGCACCTCCACGGGCACGGGTGCGGGCGCCTCGACAGGCTCGGCTACCTGCACCGGTTCCAGCTGCTGCACGGGGACATCCGCCGGTGCCGGGACGACTTCGGGAACCACGTCGATAGACGGGAGATCACTCTGCGGCGCGGCCTCCGCTCCGATAGGAGCGGGATAGCCCTCTGCTTCACGCATGATGACATCCTGCTCCCCGGCAGGACCGGGAACATCGGGCACCTGTTCGATCCCGGCATCCTCGGGAAGGGCGCCGGGAACCATCTCGTCTCCCCGCATCCCGCCCTCGATATCCTCTCGCCCAGAGGCGAGATAACGCAGGCGCGCGGAGCTGGGGACGACCCCCGCCTCATGGGCGGCATCCTCACCATGAAGCTCGGATTCGGCCTCCTCCGCCTCATCGCTGCTCATGTTGATGATACGGTCATAGACCTCGAGCATCGCAGCCACACCGGATGCATTGTCGTTCGCGCCATCGGGAAAGCCCAGGACATAGCGTCGCACGACGAGGAAGATGGCGCCGGCAAGGGGAACGAGCGAGAGGATGAGGGCGAGACCCCAGACCGTGGTCCGGCTTCCCGACCCCCTGAGGAACATCTGTATCAGCAGGAGCACGGGGATGATGACCATGCACCCGAGAAGCACCTTCTGGATGATGGGGTAGAACCGCCCGAGGATACGACCGGATTCGAGCGAGGAATGGCTGGAGTCATAACGTGCAAGGACGACGATCTTGCGCGTCTTGCGCGGCAGGGTGCCATCCGCATTCGCAGGGGTGTACCTTGCCACGACGTTCTGGCTGAGTCCGCGCTTGAACATGCTGCCGAACATGGGACGCACATACCGCTCGCAGGCGAAGAGACCCAAGGCCAGGAGGGAAAGGATGAAGGAGATGACGGAAACGGCCCCTCCCACGCGCGCAAGGAGCGCCGAGACGAACATGACCGCATAGGCGACCAGATAGGGCCAACGCGAGGCGGTGGGACAAGCGAACTCCTCGATATCGGCCTGCACCCCACCTTCGGCGAACCAGCCGGCGATGCTCTCCGCTGCCTGGTGTTCTTCCTCGGTGTTCGCCGGACGAGGCCCGATGCCCTCGGCCAGCTCGTCGACATATCTCATGAAGTCTGACATAGAACCTCCCCGATAGGTTCTCCATAGCGTCAACGACTGACATCGTCATGCTTAACATCCCATTTTAACAGCATTTTGCGCATGACAAACAGCGAATACCGCTCCAAGCCCGCTGTTTTAAGCAAGTTCGGCACGCTACTCTTCTGCCGTCAATCATCGCAGAGTGCATTTCTTTCGGCTACAATTTGGCCGTGTTTTTCTCGCGAACTGCCGTTCTCACGAAACTCCACGGGGGTATAGCAGTGAATACTACCGATTCGGTAAACCACTCTCCCAAGCCCATCACCAAGGCAGAACGCATCATGTCGCTTGCGATGTTCCTTTCCAGCAGAGGGTCCCTCGGCGCAGGCTACAAGGACCTGGCGGAAAGCGTCGAGGGCTATGACGGGCTTTCGGAGAATGACCCAAGTTCCAAGAAGCTGCTTTCCCGTGACCTCAAGGCACTTGAAGGCCTCGGGATACATGCCCGGCTATCCGAAGCCGATGGGGATGACACCGTCCGCATCCTCCTCGACCAGGACCGGAGCTACATGCAGGACGTGACGCTATCCGCGCCCGAAGCCATCGAGCTCGGGCTCGCAAGCATCTTCTCCCTTGGCGACCCCTCGTTCCCCCTCGCCGACGAGCTCCGTTTCGCCATCACCAAGCTCGACCATCTTGTAGGCGGTCTCGCCGATATCCCCCTCGCCAGCACGCGCGTCGCAGGCCACCTCGACGACAGGGAGCGCACGACCATCAAGACCATCGACGCGGCACGCAAGGGCTGCAAGACACTCGTCTTCACCTACACCGCCAACACCGGACTCGCATCGAGGAGAACCGTGGACCCTTATGGGTTGTTCTCGATCGGAGGGGACTGGTACCTGATCGGGTTCGACCGGGACCGGGAGGGTATCAGGGAGTTCCGTGCCGACCGCATGGTGGACACCACCACTGCGAACACCTCTCCCTCCCCGGATTTCGAGGAGCCTGACCTCGATATGCGTTCCTTCATAGGCTTTCCGTTCGCGTACGGCGATGAGCCGGTGTTCCAGGTGGCCTTCGCCATCCCAGCCGACATGCGTAGGGAACCCGCCCACATCTGGGACAAGGTCACGGTCTGCCGACTCGATGGCCTTCCGGACCACCTCATCATGATCGCGGAGGCGCGCTCCACGCAAGCCGCTGCCAGATGGGCCGCAGAACACCCCGGTGTCGTCCCCGTTCACCCCGACCGGCTGCGGGAAAGATATCTCGAGGGTCTCGAGGAGGCAGGGAGGTGTCATGGCCAGGAAACGTGGTCGTAAGAGCAACACGGACATGGCACGGGAGATGTGCGCGCTTCTCGCATACCTCGGACACCGAGGGTTGTTCGACGATGTTCCCAGCAACTCGGATGGGCTGGGTTTCGATACGGTGATGATGCGTTTCGGTTGGGACGAGGACAAGCTCATCTCCATTGCCGAGATGCTCGCTTGCTGCGCAAGGGACAGCTATCTCCTCGTGCCTATCGTGGTCGACAGAGACGCACGGCTGCTACGGGCATATGCCCCCTTCACGGCATTCGGGCACCCGCTGCAGCTCTCCTCCACGGAACGCACCGCCCTCGTAGCCGCCCTGTCGCGGGCAGGCGTCGAGGACAGGTCCCTGTACGGGAAGCTGCTGCCATCGGATGCGGGAAACGAGGGCGAACGCATGCTGGACTCGGCGCAGTTCCTCGACTCCGCTGGAGGGAACGCCCATACCGAGGGACTGCTCCTGCTTCTCGCGCAAGCCATCCATGGCCATCGGGTCGTACGGATCGGATATCGGAATGCGGATGAGGCGGTGACGACCACGCGCGATGTGGAACCGATGTCCTTCTCCCTCGAGAACGGGACATGGTATCTTCATGCATTCTGCCGTCTGCGGGGCAGCCTGCGCACCTTCACCCTCCGACGGATCGAAGACGCATGCATGACCGACGAGGGCTTCGAACCCCGGGCCCTGAAGCCCGTTCCCTGGCAATCGCTGCTTGCAGATGGCCTGGATACCGCCTCTCTGCGCATAGAACCGGAGATGCGCATCGAAAGCCGCGAATGGCCCGGACTGGAAATCAAGGGCACGGAACCCGATGGGGCACGGACAGCCCATATCCCCTATGGCAACTCCCTGTGGCTTCCAAGACATGTCACCGCACGCTTCGGGGGCGTGCGGATCGAGGAGCCTGGGGACCTTCGCGACAGGACCGCCCAGCTTGCACGGGACATGCATGAGCATGCCCGTACAGTGATGGACCTATGGGAGGAAGCCGTCGCTACAGCCGACGCGCGATGCTGGGACCGATCTCTCCACGTGGTATCCGGTGCTGATTCTGCGAGGGAAGCGCTTGTAGAAACGCTTTCCCGTACCGCTTCGTGACGAGCCGGCTGTCGGCAAGGACGAGGAACCCACTGTCGGTCGAGGTGCGGATGAGGCGTCCTGCGGCCTGCTTCAAGTCAAGCACCGCCTCGGGCAGGGCATATCGCGCCCATGCGTTGTCCTCGCGAAGGTCGCGCTCGAGCGAGAGCGGGTCGTTGGGGCGCGAGAACGGCAGGCGGGGCACGATGACGCAGCGCAGCGTATCGCCAGGTGCGTCGAACCCCTCCCAGAACGACCGCAATGCGAACAGCGAGGTGTCCACCTGGTTGCAGAACTCATCACGCAGGCGTCTTGCCGAGATACCCCGCCGTTGGCAAAGCAGCGTGATGCCCTCTTCCTCGAGCACGCCCCTGAGCATCTCGTACATCGCTTCCATCTCACGCCGGTTGGTGAACAGCGTGAGAACGGACCCTCCCATGGCCCTGTGGACATCATAGAGCAGCTGCCTGAGCTGGTCGGCATAGACAGGGGTGCGGGGTTCGGCCATGTCCGCTGCCACGAACACGGTCATGTTGTTCTCATAATCGTATCCGGAGCCGAGCTGAAGGGAGCGCCACGCCCCGTCGGGGAGGCGGTCAAGTCCCGTCGCATGGGCGAAGTGCGCAAACGACTCCCCGGTCGCGATGGTCGCGGAGGTGTAGACCACGCTCATCATGCGTGGGTAGAACTCCTCATGAAGCATCTCCCCCACATCGAGCAGCGATGCGGAAATGGACTCGCCATGATGGTCGGGTCTCCTGTCAAGCTCCGCCGAGAAGACATGGTCGGGGCTCTCCCCGTCCATGCAGAGCAGGAGCGTCTCGCGCATCTCGAACAGCCGGCCGGAGAGACCGAACAGCTCCGCGCGTATCACGTCGAATCCCTCCGAGGCGTCGTCGAGCAGGCCGAGCAGGTCCTTGCACTGGTCGATGAGCGTCCCGAGACGGGAGATGAGGGAGCGCCCCGTGTGCTCCACCACTGCCCAAGGCCCGCTTTCGCGGACCTGCTCGTTGACCCAGAGGTCGACATGGTCATAGGAGGAGCGTTCGGACAGCGGCTCGAGGTCCTTCACGAAGGAGAAGAAGGAGACGGCCAGGTTCTCGGCACGCTGCGCCTCGTCCTCGATTCTGGCAACCGCCGCGAGGATGGGGAGGGCGCCATCGGCTGCAGCCGCCACACGGCGGACCTCCCCCACAAGCGATGTGGCATCACGCTCGAGTTCCTTGAGCAGACCGAGCACCTCGTCTTCCTCGAACCGGGATGAGAGCTGGCGCCGCGCCTCCGACTCCACCGAATGCGCTTCGTCGACGATCCAATGCCTGATGGGCGGGAGGATGCTCCCCTCGAGCACCACATCCCTGAACAGCAACGCATGGTTGGTCACCACGATGTCGGCGCCACGGGCACGAAGCCTCAGGCCATGGAGCAGGCATCGGTTGGGATAGAAACGGCAATGTCCATGGGTGCACTCTCCTGGTGCAGCGCAGATGCGACCCTTGGGCAGCTCCTTCCAATAGAGGTTCACCGCATCGAGGTCGCCATAGGCCGTCTGCGAGACGAAAGCATATAGAACGGCGAGCATCGAGAGTTCCCGTCTGGCACTGAACCCATCCCCCTCCGCCTCCTCGGCGGCGAAACGCTCGAGCTTGCGCAGACAAGGATAGTGCTCATAGCCCTTGAGCGCGACATAGTGCAACGGGTCGGGAAGCACCTTGGCAAGCAAAGGCAGCTCATGGTACACGAGCTGGTCCATGAGGGCGTTGGTCTTGGTCGCCACCCCTATCCCGATGCCATTGCGCTGGGCGGCGATGGCAGCCGGCAGCAGATAGGCGATCGACTTGCCGACACCGGTGCCTGCCTCGATCGCACGGTGCGTGCAGGTGGCGAACGCCTCGCTGACCTCGCAGGCCATCTGCACCTGTGCCGGGCGCTCCTCATACCCGCGGTACATGCGACCGACCAGGGAACCGGGAGCGAACAGTCCCTGGATCTCCCTTGCAGTCGGGAAGACCAGGGCATGCCCCTCGGCATCGACCTTGTTCGGGACCTTCTCCTGGCGCACGAGCGCATCACGGCACGCGCCCAAGCTGAAGCGCGACGACGCCTGACTCCCCGCAAGCCAGGAAAAGACCTTGCGCAGAGGCCAGTTCGTCTCGGGCCGCATGGTGCAAAGATACCCGAGCAAGCCCTCGGGCAGATCGCAGGCCGCGGTGAGCAACACCCGCCACACCACACAGAGCGCCTCGACATCATCGGCTGCATCATGGGTCGAGGATGGCGCCAGAAACGCCTGGGACAACGTTTCCAGATTGTGCATCTTGAGCCGCGGGAGGACGACCCTCGCAAGCTCCAGCGAATCGATCCAGAGACCAGGCAGGCTTCCAGGTGCCAGGTCCCTCATCACGAACCTTCGGTCGAAGTCCGCGTTGTGCGCCACGATATCGCAATCGCCGACGAAGGCGACGAGCTGGGAAAGCGCCGTGGTGAGCGTCGGCGCATCCCTGACCGTCTCGTCATCTATCCCCGTGAGTTCGGTGATGTCAGGGGGGATATGCCGAAGGGGATTCACATATGTCGAGAACCGGTCCACGATATCCGGCCCGTTCATGCGGGCGGCGGCGATCTCGATGATCTCATCCCGTTCGGGATCGAACCCCGTCGTCTCGGTATCCAGGATGACGACATCGTCTTCATAGAGACCGAAACGCTCCGTCTCCGCACGGGAGGCAAGGGTCAGATACCGCGCGCGCACCTCGCGGTCAGTGCCTGGAATGAGAATGTCGTCTAGTGTGATGCGTTCGTTCATGAGACCTGTTTGCCCCCTGATACCGACAAGCGGCATGTCCCCCAGAATATCTGCGGGGGCCAGCATGCGTATCTTACCTGCTCGATTCTAACGGATGTCACCGACAACCCCTGTCACCATCATAATCGGAATCCAAGGGCAGCCTCATCACACCGAACATAACGCAACGATACCGGCACGCTGTCCAGCTTGCGGTTGCCATGCGGTAAACTGATGTGCAACCCTGATGCGGTTTTCTCCGTTGCAGGAGGCCGTATGCACATGCTGATGACTCGAGATGGGGGAACACATGGCTGCACGATTCGTTTCCGTGAAAGACGATGACCAGATAGAAGCATTGGCCGCCCTGGCAGATGAGATCTGGAACCAGTACTGGCCGGGCATCATCACCAAGGAGCAGACCGACGAGATGGTCGCAAGGTACCAGTCCCCGGCGGTCATCGCCGACCAGATAGGCACCCAGGGATTCGAGTACTATCTCATCAACGATGATGACAAGAGCGT
>OMSY01000028.1 GCA_900313875.1 uncultured Actinomycetes bacterium | reverse complement strand
CCTCAGATGCGTATCCGAGACCGCTTCACCATATCAAAGCACCTCGAAGATGAACTCCTGCATGCCGAATGCAAGCAGGTCGCCATCGACTATCTCGACCGTCTCCGAGCCGGGTACATCGAACCCGTTCACGAACGTCGTGCCACCTGCATCGAGCGACTTGAGCAGATAGGCACCATCCGGCCTCTTGATGATGCAAGCGTAGCGCACACCTGACGCCCCGTGACCCCGTACCTGCATCGTCGAACCCTTGCCCGTGCCGACAACCACCGGGAACCGGCCGAGCGCATAACGCTCCCCGGTTTCGGCATCCACGAGACAGATGTCGGGCAAGGCCCCCACGCTCACCGCCTCGCGCGCCTCGGCACGCTCATGGGAATCGCCATATCCAAGCGGTTCGTACGTCGGGTCATAGCCATGTGAACCACTGCGCGCCCGTGGCGCCCGTGACGCGTCATGGGGTCGGTCATCCGGGGAGGCAGCCCCTCGCGACCAGGTGACATGGCCCGGACTCGTCGCAACGGGACCCGGAGCACGATCGCCCGCCTTGTCACGAGCAGAAGCGAAGACCCGCGCTGCAGCATCGAGGTCGGGCCATAGCTCATCCTCGAGAGGCATGCAGGCACAGGCGAATGCATGCGTATACACGAGGCGGGCAGCGGCCATGACCGAGGAGATGAGCCACGTCATGACGAGCAGCAGGACACCGGCCAGCATGCGGAGCCAGGGGCTCAGCTCGGCAATCTGCTCAGCCGCGTTGAGCCGCAGCATGGTGAGGTTCGAAAGCGAGAAACCGACCGTGAAGGTGATGACCATGAAGAAGATGAAGCCGATCATGAACGACACCAGCATCCCGAACAGACCTGGCAACAGGATGTCGACCGCAGGTCGATGCCCGCGGCGGCTCTTGAGCAGACCGGCAGCATACTGGATGTTGAAGCCCGCTCCCACCTTCTCGCAGACCGTCGTCCTGAAGCAGCAGGAGACAAGCAGGGGCAAGCTGAGCGCCGCGAAGACGACGCCGAGGAACCCACCTACCACGGGGATCAGCCCAATCGCACCCATGACGAGCCCGAACACGAGCTCGAACGGGATGAGCAGGAAGAACAACTTGAGGCCCGGGAGCAGGTACCGATGGAGCTGCAACCTGTCCGGAAGCATCTCGTCGATACCGAACATGACGTTGCGCGCCTGGGTGTAGCTGAAGCCCCTGACCACCATGGGACCGAAGAGGGGGATGAGCGTGACAAGACCGAGCAGAAGAACGCGTCTCATCCAATGCATCCCCGAGGTCAGGGCGTTCCACGCACGCTTGAGGGGAACCCGCTGCTCGAACGCACGGGCCGTGGACCGTGCCTTGGAGGCAAGGTACCTGCTAGTGGCACGTGGCGATTCCGCTGAAGGGACCCCATGAGGTACCGACCTGCTGCGGGAATCCCCCCTGTTCGCCCCGATGACGCTCTGCTGCAGGTAGTATGGCTCCCTCACAGGCACCTGCATGCCTGTCGAGACCTGCACATACCGCGCCGAATCCTCGCCAGCCGAATCGGGAGATGCAGCATCATCCGCATACCCCCCATCGATGTCCTCCAACTCGAGCACATCGCTGTCGTAGGGCTCATCCACCGGGAGGATCTTCCCCGTGGTCTCACCGAAGGGCAGTTCCTCTTCCTCGGTGGACTGCCAGACCTCGGGCGCCTCGATGGTGGGAACCTTCGGCTTGAACAGCGTACGGGCACGCTTCTGCCTGGGCACAGCCGCGTCTGGCTCCTCGATGGGAGTGAAGGCACCGGTAAGCTGACCGAAGGCGAGGTCCTCCTCGCCCGTGGACTGCCAGAGCCTTGGAAAGCCCATGGTGGTCTCGGGGGGCTGTGGGGCAGGTGGGGCCTCCTTCTCAGCCCGCGACTCCCCGTCTACACGAATCCCCGCGTCCACACGAGCGCCTCTGTCCGCCGCCTCGACACCGCCTGCGCTTCCGGAGCCGGATACGGGGGCAGGGGAGGAATCGGCGCTCTCAGCCGCATCGGCAACGACGCTGGAATCGTCCACAAGGGTCTCCAGAGCCTTGCGGGCCGCCTCATCCGGATCCATCTCACCGGATATCCCCACATCAGAATGCATGTCCTGGGTGAAGCCATCTGCTCCCTGGGCATCGGTCGCCACTCCCCCAGACACCGACTTCCCAGTTGAAGCCCCTTCTTGTCCAACACCGAGTCCTACCCGGTCGTCCTCAGCCGAACCGACACCCCCGGCAAAGCCGGGAACCTCGGCTTCGTCGGAAGGCTCAGCCGCACCGGTATCGGGAATCGGGCTGACATGGGAGGCTTCTCCAGCGTCTGTCGGTCCCTCGATACCGGCAACCCCATCGCCAACGCCAACCCCATCGGAACCGGCGGCGGCATCGGAATCGCCCGGGGCGTTGGAGCCAGCGGCCTCGTCGGGATCCCCCTCGGCACCGGCATCGGCGCCTTGGTCCGCTTCATGACCATGTGGGTACACGGCACGCACGATGGCAGGGGACATGGAAGCCGTGTCCATCACCCGGGGAATCGCCGCGGAAAGACCTGGGTCACCATCTCCCTCAGACGATGCAGGACCGAGCTTCTGACCGCAATGCGCACAGAAGACCGCATCATCAGCACACTCGTATCCACATCGCTCGCAACGCACGAT
>OMSY01000001.1 GCA_900313875.1 uncultured Actinomycetes bacterium | reverse complement strand
GATGACTTCATGACCAAGCCCTGCGGTGAGCAGACCGTCGGCGAGGCCCTCACCGAGGCTATCCACATCTTCGGCGAGAACATGAAGATCGCCCGCTTCGCCCGCATCACGCGCGAAGGCACCGGTGCGATGAGCTCCTATATCCATGCCGGGGGAAAGATCGGCGTCCTCGTCGACTTCACCTTCGACAACGAGGCGACCGCCGAGTCCGAAGAGTTCAAGTCTGCTGCCAAGGACATCGCCATGCAGGTCGCCGCTGCCGACCCCGTCGCTGTCGACCGCGATAGCGTTCCTGCAGACATCATCGAGCATGAGATGAGCATCTACACCGCCCAGGCTGCCGCTTCCGGCAAGCCCGAGAGCATCCAGGAGAAGATCGCCCAGGGTAGGCTCAACAAGTACTTCAAGGAGTTCTGCCTCACCGAGCAGGATTTCGTCAAGGATTCCGACAAGTCCGTCCAGCAGTACCTTGATACGGTGTCCAAGCAGGTTGGTGACAACATCAAGATCAAGCAGTTCATCCGCTTCAGGATGGGTGAGACCCAGGCATAGAGGACCTTCTCCCCATCGTCTTTGCTGATACGAGCCGGAAATGGGCCCTCCCCACACGGAAGGGTCCATTTTTACTGTATCCTTAGCAAGGATGAGATGTTCAAGGGAGATGAGGAGGAGTGATGTGAGTGCCTATCTCTACAAGCGGGTCCTGCTGAAGCTTTCCGGTGAGGCCCTGCAGGGCGATGCGGGCTACGGTATCGACCCCAAGGTCCTCGATTCCCTGGCCCGGCAGATCAAGGAAGTCGTCGATGGGGGGCTCGAGCTCGCCATCACGGTCGGTGGTGGCAACATCTTCCGTGGGTTGGCGGCAAGCGCCGAGGGCATGGATCGCGCGCAGGCGGATTATATCGGCATGCTCGCGACGGTGATGAATGCACTTGCCCTCCAGGAGTCACTCGAGCGTGCCGGGGTCTATACACGCGTCATGAGCGCCATCGCGATGCAGGAGGTTGCGGAGACCTATATCCGTCGGAGGGCGGAACGCCATCTTGAGAAGGGGAGGGTGGTCATCTTCGCGGCAGGTACCGGCAACCCGTACTTCACCACGGATACCACTGCCGCTTTGCGTGCTTGCGAGATCGGTGCGGAATGCATCATGAAGGCCACGAAGGTCGATGGTATCTACGACAGCGACCCTGTCAAGAATCCGGATGCGAAGAAGTTCGACAAGATATCCTATATCGATGTCCTCTCCAAGGGTCTGCAGGTGATGGACTCGACGGCGATCTCGCTCTGCATGGACAACCATATGCCCATCATCGTCTTCAACCTGACGGTCGAGGGCAACATCGCACGTGCACTTGAAGACGAGACGGTCGGGACGACCGTCTCCTGACGAACCCAGGGAATGAGGTAGGTTCATGGATTCCGCAACAGTACTTGAAGAGGCCACTGGCGCAATGGAGAAGGCGATCAGCGCCCTCGAGAACGAGTTCGGTGCCGTCCGCACCGGACGTGCGAGCGCGACGATGCTCTCGCGTATCACGGTCGACTACTACGGTACGGCCACCCCGATCAACCAGGTTGCCGGCATCAAGACCCCGGAGGCCCATCTTCTCGTCATCGAGCCTTGGGACAAGTCGGTCCTCAAGGACATCGAGAAGGCCATCCTCGCATCCGATCTCGGCATCACGCCGAACTCCGACGGGACCTGCATCCGCCTTCCGTTCCCGCCTCCGACCGAGGAGCGCAGGAAGGAGCTCGTGAAGCAGTGCCGCGGACTGAGCGAGGATTCGCGTGTCTCCATCCGCAATGCCCGTCGTGACGCCAAGACGAAGCTGGAGAAGGCCAAGAAGGCCGGTGACATCTCCGAGGACGATATGCACCGCGCACTCGACGAGCTTCAGAAGATCACCGACACCTACATCGAGCAGGTGGACGAGGTCTTCAAGGCCAAAGAAGCCGAGGTCATGGAGGTCTGATCTTGGACCTGTCCCCGACCCGACTCAAGGAGCTGTTCCCCAACCCGCCGGCTGGGCTCGATGTGACATCCCTCGATCCGGACAACGTTCCTATCCATATCGCGGCGATCATGGATGGGAACGGACGCTGGGCCACGGCACGCAACCTCAAGCGCACGGAAGGTCACAAGGCCGGCATCAAGGGCGTCCGCGAGACGATCACGGCCTGCAACGACCTGGGCGTCCGTTACCTCACCATCTACTCGTTCTCCACCGAGAACTGGAACCGTCCCGCCCTCGAGGTCGCGGACCTCATGGGCCTGTTCGCGAAGACCATGAGCGCCGAGGTCGACGGACTCGATGCGGAGCATGTCCGCATCGTCACCTTGGGTGACATCTCACGTCTCCCGAAGAGGACACGCGAGATATTCGATGCCGCTGTCCAGCGGACCTCCGGCAACGATGGCATGACGCTTGCCATCGCGGTCAACTACGGTTCGCGGCAGGAGATCGTCGATGCTGCGAAGGCGATCGCCCATGAGGTCCGACAGGGCGACCTCGACCCCGACCTCGTCGACCAGGACCTCTTCTCGAAGCATCTCTACACAGCGGATATGCCGGATCCGGACCTCCTCATCCGCACGAGCGGGGAGTTCCGGATATCGAACTTCCTTCTCTGGCAGATAGCCTATTCGGAGATCTACGTCACCGATACCTACTGGCCGGATTTCGACCGTTATGAGCTGCTCTCGGCCATCCTCTCGTACCAGGGACGGCATCGCAGGTTCGGGCGGGTCTGACCATGAGCCAGCAGGAACAGACGGGACGCAGGGAGGACATCGGCTCGAAGCGTCCGAACCGCAAGTCCATGGAACCCAGGAAGCCCGAGAGATCTGGGAAGCCGACTGACCCCAAGGGGTCCGTGGGGTCCACCGATGGCGAGGATACGTCTCCCGCCGGCTTCGGCGGAAAGACCACGCTCATCTCACGTATCATCACCGGTGCCGTGCTGATCGTCACGGTCGCCGCGTGCTTGTTCGCAGGGTCCATCTCCTCGATGGTGCTCATCGCCGTCCTCAATGCGTTCTGCTGTTACGAGTTCTGCCGTATGATGCACATCGATGGCAGGGAACCCAACGACATCGCGGGCATCATCGTGGCTGCTGCCATCCCCGTCTGCTATCGTTTCGGGGGCTTCCTCTATGCGCTGACGCTCACTGCGGTCCTCATGATCGTGCTGCTCATCTGGTATGTCTTCTCCCCACGTACCCGTATCACCGACCTTGCGCTCACGTTGTTCGGGACGGTCTACTGCGGCATCATGCTCTCGAGCCTGCTCATCATCCGGCTTGCACGTCCGGGTCTCGAGGGCGGCATCCTTGCCTTCGGGGTCGTTCTCTCGGTCTGGGTGAACGATACCTTCGCCTATTTCATCGGTAGCCGTTTCGGACGGCATCGTCTTGCCCCCAAGATCTCACCCAAGAAGTCATGGGAGGGGTTCTGGGGCGGTCTGGTGGGCTCTGTCCTGGTGTGGTGCCTCCTTCCCTTCTTCGTGGAGGGCATCTCGTATCCTCTCGCCGTCTCCGCAGGTATCGTCTGCGGTGTCGGTGGGGTCATCGGCGACATCGTCGAGTCCCGCATCAAGCGTGGTGCCGGTGTGAAGGATTCCGGCAACCTGCTTCCCGGACATGGTGGGTTTCTCGACCGCTGTGATTCCCTTATCTTCGTCTCGGTCATCGCGTTGCTGATGCTCGCGATCGGGAGGGTGATCTGAGACGTGATGAATCTCGTCATCCTCGGTTCCACCGGCTCCATCGGCAGGCAGGCACTCGATATAGTTCGGAACAACCTGGATTCGATCAGGGTCGTCGGGCTTTCCGCACATACCGATGTCGAGCGGCTCCTGTCCCAGGCTCGGGAGTTCCGACCCCATGTCGTGACCATATCCGATGAGGCCTGCAAGGGCGATCCACGGCTTGCCGAGCTCGGGGAGATGGGTATCCGTGTCATCTACGGCCCCGAGGCCCTCATGGCCATCGCACGGCTTTCCGAGGCGGATTGCGTGCTCAATGCGCTCGTGGGAGCCGTTGGCCTGTTCGCGAGCTATGCGACGCTGGAGTCCGGCAAGCGTCTTGCACTGGCCAACAAGGAGTCGCTCGTCGTGGGAGGGGACCTGCTCATGCCCCTTGCGTCAGATGGCCAGCTCATGCCCGTCGACAGCGAGCACGGGGCCATCTTCCAATGCTTGCAGGGGGAGCAGGTCGCGGATGTCGCCCGTCTATGGCTCACCTGCTCGGGGGGACCCTTCCGATCGTATACACGTGAGGAGCTCGAACACGCTACCTGCGAGGCGACGCTCTCGCATCCGACCTGGCATATGGGGCGCAAGATCACGGTCGATTCCGCCACATTGATGAACAAGGGTCTCGAGGTCATCGAGGCGCATCATCTGTTCGGGTTGGATTACGACCATATCAGCGTCGTGGTGCATCCGCAGAGCTGCATCCATTCGATGGTCGAGTTCCGAGACGGGAGCGTCAAGGCGCATCTGGGCGCCACGGACATGCGTATACCGATCCAGTACGCGCTGTCCTATCCCCAACGCTGGAAGGCGCCGGTCGAACCGCTTGATTTCACCCGCATCGGCGGCCTGACCTTCGAGGCTCCCGATACCGGGACCTTCCGATGCCTCGCACTCGCGGTCGAGGCGGGCAGGGCCGGTGGTACCTGCCCTGCCGTGCTCAATGCCGCCAACGAGGTCGCGGTCGACGCCTTCCTCCATGGTCGATGTGGATTCTGCGACATAGATAACGTAATAGAAACCGCTCTGGGTGCACACTCCCGCGAAGCGGTATCTTCTCTGGAGCAGCTGCGGGAAGTCGACCTCCGTACGCGTACCTTCACGCGTTCCCTCCTCGCGCGTCGCGTCTGACCCGGTTCGCTGTGCTCGCTTCGACGATCTTGACTGGTTATGGGGTGACGACGTGAACGCACTTCTCATCATCTTCTGGGGCGTCGTGCTTCTCTCCGTCGTGGTGTTCGTCCACGAGGGAGGGCATTATCTGGCGGCACGTGCCTTCGGTGTCCGTGTATCCGAGTTCATGATCGGTCTTCCCGGACCGTCCGTGGGGTTCGTGCGTGGTGGTACCCGATTCGGTCTCACCGCCATCCCGCTGGGGGGATATGCCCGTATCGCAGGCATGGAGACGACGCCGGAGGACCCACTGCTCGCCGATGCGCTCGCCTACGTCTACCGCCATGGTCAGACGACGGTTGCGGACCTCGCGTTCGGCATGGGTATCGATGAAGACCATGCCGAGTCGCTCATCTACATGCTGTCCAGCTGGGCATCCATCACCACGCCCAAGGGCAGGTTCGCAGATGACGTCTACCTGGCTCCTGAGAGGGAGGGCTTCGCGAAAGGCGAGCCACGTGCCGTGCCGGACCCACGGGCCCTGCTCGATTCCGAGAGGGCGGGCACCTACCATGGCCTGCCGTACTGGAAGCGCCTCGTCTGCTTGTTCGCCGGTCCTTTCGCGAATCTCGTGCTTGCGGTCATCCTCGCCGTGATCCTCCTCTCGGCACATGGCGTCTACCAGGCGAGCACCACGCTGGGCAATGTCGTCGAGGGTTCCCCGGCTGCGGAGGCGGGTCTTCAGGCTGGTGACACCGTCCTCTCCATCGACGGGACGGAGACGCCCACCTGGGACACGCTGTCCGCCGCCATCGCGCAACATGCGGTCGGTGACACGGTCTCCATCCGCTATGAGCGTGATGGTGAGGTCGGGGAGGTCGATTGCGCCCTGTATGACAATTCCGGGCATCCCGCCTTGGGTATCTATGCTGGTATGGAACTCGTCCATCTCGGGGTGGGGGAGTCGTTGCGGGAATCGGGTGGCTACATCGTCCAGGTCGTCAAGGCCGTCGGGAACCTGTTCAACCCGGCTACGGCCAAGCAGACGCTCGACAACTCGACCTCGGTGATAGGCATCGCCTACGAGACGAAGGCAGCTGCCGACCAGGGCCTGCTCTCGTTGCTCTCCATCGCCATCGCCATCTCGGCTTCCCTCGGCATCATGAACCTCATACCCATCCCGCCGCTCGATGGGGGCAAGATCCTCATCGAGACCATACAGAAGGTGGTCCGTCGCGACCTTCCGGAGCGGGTCAACACCTATCTCTCCCTTGCCGGGGTCGCGTTCGTGATGGTGCTCTTCGTGTACCTCACGTTCCAGGACATCGGTCGCTATGTGCTTGGAGGCTGATATGGGATGCGATCTTCCCGCACGGAACAGGACCCATGCCATCATGGTGGGTCAGGTGAAGGTCGGTGGCGGTGCTCCCGTCTCCGTGCAGTCGATGACCAACCATCCCATGCGGCAGACCGATGGAGGACCCTGTCTCGACGTCGCGGGCAACCTGGCCCAGATCGGACGGCTGTCTGCGGAGGGCTGCGAGATCGTCCGTGTCGCCATCCCGAACATGCGCTCCCTCGATGCGTTCGGTGAGATCTGTTCCCGAAGCCCGCTTCCCGTGGTGGCGGACATCCATTTCGACCACCGTATCGCAGTGGCTGCTGCCCGGAAGGGGGCTGCTGCGCTGCGCATCAACCCGGGCAACATCGGTGACATGGACAAGGTCGACCTCGTCATCGAGGCCGCGGGGGAGGCTGGTGTGCCCATCCGCATCGGCGTCAACGGTGGTTCGCTCTCGCAGGCATGGCGCGAACGGACCGACATCCCCCTTGCCGAGCGGCTTGCAGGGAGTGCTTGCGAGTTCGTCGAGCATTTCGAGTCCAGGGGCTTCGACAAGCTTGCGGTCTCTGCCAAGGCATCCGATTGCATGGTGACAGTGGAGACCTACCGTCTCATCTCGGAGCGTTTGCCGCACGTTCCCCTGCATCTTGGGGTGACTGAAGCGGGCACGGGCATGCGCGGTGCCATCAAATCATCGGTCGCCCTCGGTATCCTCCTGTCCGAGGGCATCGGCGATACCCTGCGTATATCCCTCACGGATGACACGGTCCTCGAGGTCCGTGCCGCATGGGACCTCCTCGCAGCCTGCAACCTGCGTCATGTGAGGGCGGAACTCGTGAGCTGCCCCACCTGCAGTCGTTGTCAGGTGGATATGATCCCCATCGCACAGGAGGTGGAGAGGCGCCTGGCAGCGGTGCATCGGCCCCTCAAGGTCGCGGTCATGGGTTGCGAGGTCAATGGTCCGGGGGAGGCTTCGGACGCCGACATCGGTGTTGCCTGCGGTCGTGGAAGCGGTCTGATCTTCGCCAAGGGCAGCCCCCTGTGCCGCGTTCCGGCGGAGTCCATCGTCGATGCCCTCTTCGAGCAGATAGACCGTCTCTGGGCATGATCGGGGCACCGTACCTTCCTACCGACTGCCTTCGGCATTCTTCGGAGAGTTTTCCCACGAGCTGAACCGATATCCTCCTTTTGCCGTATCATAGGTGATTGCGCGATTCGCCTATCGAGAACAAAAGGAGAGACCCTTGAACACGGTCATCAGAATGAGCAGGCTCTATGCCCCCACGCTGAAGGAGGCTCCTGCAGAGGCAGAGCTGGCAAGCCATGTGCTGCTGCTCCGTGCCGGTATGATCCGCAAGAACGCGGCAGGTATCTACACGTTCCTCCCCCTGGGGCAGCGTGTGCTCCGCAAGGTCGAGCAGATCGTCCGCGAGGAGATGGATGCCATCGGTTCGCAGGAGATCATGATGCCGGCCCTGCAGCCTGCCGAGCTCTGGCATGAGTCCGGACGCTGGGATGACTATGGTCCCGAGCTCATGCGGCTCCTCGACCGTCATGACCGCGGTTTCTGCCTTGGCCCCACACATGAGGAGCTCATCACCTCGATCGTGCGCAACGAGCTGCGCAGCTACAAGGACCTTCCCCGGTCCCTCTACCAGATCCAGGTCAAGTTCCGCGACGAGATCCGTCCGCGGTTCGGCCTGCTCCGGTCGCGTGAGTTCATCATGAAGGATGCCTACAGCTTCCATGTCGACCAGGACTCGCTCCAGGAGCATTACGACGAGATGAGCGGCGCATACGGTCGCATCTGCGAGCGTTGCGGCCTCGAGTACCGCCCCGTCGATGCGGATTCGGGTCAGATAGGCGGTAGCGTCTCCACCGAATACATGGCGCTTGCGGAGAACGGCGAGGCGGACCTCGTCTACTGCGACTGCGGGTTCGCCGCCGACGTCGAGGCGGCCACCGGCAGGATAGAGGTCGTCCCGAGCGTGGACACCGGCATCGAGCTCGTGCATACACCCGATATCCCCACGATCGCCAAGCTCGCGGAGTTCATGGGTGTTCCCGAGAAGGCGACCGTCAAGGCGCTTTCCGGAAAGGATGGCGATGGCAACGTCATCGTGCTCTTCATCCCCGGCGATCATGAGCTCAACGATATCAAGGCCTGCAGCGTCATCCCCGGGTTCGACCTCCTCACCGATGAGGAGATGGTCGAAGCGGGTCTCGTCAAGGGATTCATGGGTCCGGTCGGTCTTCCCGAGGGTGTCAAGGTCTATGCGGACGAGAGCCTGAAGGCGTCACCTTTCTGGCTCGTCGGCGCCAACAAGGTCGATTACCATTACAAGGGCGCGAGGCTGGACGAGGACTTCTCCGTCGATGTCTGGGCCGATCTCTGCGAGATCCGTTATGAGGATGGGTGTCCCCGATGTGGCAAGCCTCTCGCGCATGCCCGTGGCATCGAGGTGAGTCAGGTCTTCCAGCTGGGTACCAAATATTCCGAGGCCATGGGCGCCACCTACATGGCGGAGAATGGCGAGGAGAAGCCATTCGTCATGGGTTGCTATGGCGTCGGCGTCTCCCGTACCGTAGCTGCCATCGTGGAGCAGTACAACGACGAATTCGGTATCCAATGGCCCGTCTCCGTCGCACCCTATGAGGTCGCGGTGCTGCCGCTCGTCACCGGGGACGGTCTTGTCGAGCCGGTTGCCGAGCGGATTGCATCGGAGCTCGCATCCGCAGGGATCGAGACGGTCATCGATGACCGTCCCGAGCGTGCAGGCATCAAGTTCAACGATGCCGACCTCTATGGATGGCCCTATCAGGTCGTCTGTGGCAAGCGTGGCGTCAAGAACGGGAACGTGGAACTCAAGGTCCGCGCGACGAATGAGAAGCTCGATGTCGCCATCGACGAGGTCGTGGACATGCTCGTCTCCCGTATCAAGGAAGAGCGCGCCCGTTACACTCACGAAGCCGTGATGGATTAGCATCCCCATCGGGCTGGATGCACGAGAGCACAAGGAAGGGAACGCACGTGTCCAACAGCTACAAGAAGACGATGAACCTCCCGAAGACCGGTTTCCCGATGAGGGCGGGACTCGCCGAGAAAGAGCCGAAGCGTCTCGAGAAGTGGGAGAGGAGCGGCATCTACGAACGTGTCCTCAAGAGCAACGAGGGCCATGAGACCTTCATCCTCCATGATGGCCCCCCGTATGCGAACGGCCCCATCCATATCGGTCATGCCTTCAACAAGATTCTCAAGGACTTCATCATCAAGTACAAATCGCAGCGTGGGTATTACGCTCCCTATACCCCAGGATGGGATTGTCATGGCCAACCCATCGAGCATATGGTCGAGGAGAAGCTCGGCCCCGAGAAGATGAAGAAGATCGACCAGGTCACGTTCCGTCGTCTCTGCCATGAATGGGCGGAGAAGTACGTCGATGTGCAGCGTCAGGGCTTCAGGCGCCTGGGCGTTCGTGGGGATTGGGACAACCCGTACCTCACCTACATCCCCGAATACGAGGCAGGCAACGTGGAGGTCTTCAAGAAGATCTACGAGAGCGGTGCCATCTACCGCGGTAGCAAGCCCATCCACTGGTGCATGCACTGTCATACCGCCCTTGCCGAGGCTGAGATCGAGTACGGCGATGAGAAGAGTCCCTCCATCTTCGTGAAGTTCGACTACCATGAGGCCCCCGAGGCTTTCGCTGCCGCGGGCCTCCCGGTCCGTCTCGTCATCTGGACGACCACACCTTGGACGCTTCCAGCCAATGCCGCGGTCTCCCTCGCACCTCAAGCGGAGTATGTGGCCGTCGTCAGGGATGGTGAGGCTCTCGTCATGGCACAGGAGCTCGTGGACCATGTCGCGGAGACCGTGGGCTGGGATGAGGATGTGGAATACCTCAAGGATGCTTCAGGGGAGATCGTCCGCCTCAAGGGCAACGACATGCTGCTCACG
>OMSY01000037.1 GCA_900313875.1 uncultured Actinomycetes bacterium | reverse complement strand
GCTGCCCGCGGAACCGCTGTCGCCCGCGGCCGCGTCGTCATCGGTGGCCTCCTCGCTCGGGGCACCGGTCGCGTTCGCGGCGGCCTGTGTCTCGACCGCCACGGCGCTCTCGCTGATGGCGGGGCGTTCGACCAGGGTGAGCTTGTACGTGCTCACATGGTCGGAGATCGTCTGCTCCGCCCGATCGATGTTCTGATACGAGACATCGGCTCCGCTCACCTTGGCGTTGGGCTCGAAATGCGACATGAAGAAGACCACGCCGGCGGCGTAGACGAGGACGAGGATGCCGAGCAGAGCGAGCAGGACGTTGCGCACGACGGTGCCCATGTGGTGCTTCTTCTCCACGTCCGGGGTGATCGCCTGCATGCCCATCGGCGCCATCGGCGGCACCATGGGTTCGTCGTAGGCACCCGACAGGGAGTCGAGGAGCGTGGTCGCATCGTCATCCGAAGCCGCGCGCATGGGGAACCCGTTCTCCCGGGGATGGTCGTCGTGGAATCCGGCGTCACCATAGGAGGGGACGTTCCCGTAGGAGAGGGTATCGAGATAGGAGGAGGTGTCCGCATGCGATGGCGCGACGGGTTCGTCCTCGGGGATGTCCACGTAGTCGGGAACGTTCGAGCGCGCTGCTGCTGCGAGCTCGTCGCCGGAGAGGGCGACCGTCGCGTCAGGGGCCTGCCCGCCTTCCACCTCCATGGCAAGCGAGTCGAGGAAACTGTCATCTGCGGTGCCGGGGGCATCCGGTTTCGTCTCGGGTGCCTCGATGTCGGTCACGCTGGGCCGCAGGTCATCGGAAGAGGAGCTGCGGGAATGCGAGGGGATGTAGCCCTTCTTTCCCTTCTTGATGCGCGAGCTCTTCGAGTGTTTCCCTTTTGCCATTCGCTACCCCGTGTCCCTGCTGTGGTTGGCGGACCGCCTCCCGAGGTGGTGCTGGTCTGCCATCGGGACGCTGAACCTCTATACTATCCCAAGACCCGTGCGGTGACCGGATTGAAACCGGGACGATACCGATATGGGGTGTGGACCGGTGCAGGGTTCTGGCAGGTGGTCGCGGATGCGGGGATGGAGCTGTCGGAGGAAGGTGCCCCTGACGCTTTGCCCCTTCCGGGACGGGCTTTCCCGCATCGCACCGACAGACGGCGACATTGCCCGAGAGGAAGATGATATGCAGGATTCCAGGAACCAGCAGGGGGCGGAACGTTCCGCTTTCGATGAGTTCGTCGACACCATTGCCCGTTTGCGCGGTCCGGGAGGCTGTCCCTGGGACCGGGAGCAGACACATGCCTCCATCGCGAGGAACATGCTCGAGGAGGCGTACGAGGCCGTTGCCGCGATCGAGGACGATGACGTCGAGCATATGCGGGAGGAGCTCGGTGACGTGCTCCTCCAGGTGGTGCTCCAGGCCCAGATCGCGAAGGATGCCGGCGAGTTCGACATCGACGACGTCGTGCGCGACATCGATGCCAAGATGGTGCGCCGGCACCCCCATGTCTTCGGGGTGCAGCAGGCTTTCGAGGCTGCGGGCATCGATACCGACGCCATCCACGATGCCGATGATGTCCTGGAGATGTGGGACGTCATCAAGGCGCATGAGCGCGCCATCAAGGAGGAACGCCTTCGCCGCAAACGCATCGAGAAGGGGCTGAGCCCCGACCAGCCACCGGGTCTCCTTGACGACATCCCCTTCCAGCAGCCCGCGCTCGCGCAGGCGCAGGAGATCTCCCGCAAGGCAGTCGGTGCGGGGTTCGAGTGGGAGACCGAGGAGGGGGTCTGGGACAAGGTCCATGAGGAGATCCGCGAGTTCATGGCTGCCGAGAGGGGCAGTGCGGATGAGGAAGGCGAGTTCGGGGACATCCTCTTCACCCTCGTGAACGTCGCTCGCAAACGAGGCATCGACGCAGAGGGTGCTTTACGTGCGACGTGTGCGAAATTCCGCAGACGATGGGGTAGTATGGAGCGGTATGCGTGCGAGGAGGGTGCCAAGGTCGCTGACCTCCCCATGCAGCGCAAGGAAGAGCTCTGGCAACGTGCAAAGCAGGAGGAGACAACATGAGCATCATCGACAACGTTTACGCGCGTGAGATCCTCGATTCCCGCGGAAACCCCACCGTGGAGGTGGAGGTGGCCCTCGACGATGGTTCGTTCGGGCGCGCAGCCGTACCCTCGGGTGCGTCCACCGGTCAGTTCGAGGCGGTCGAGCTGCGCGACGGTGATGCAGAGCGCTACGGCGGCAAGGGTGTCCTCACCGCCGTCGAGCATGTGAACACCGAGATCGCCGAGGAGGTCATCGGTCTGGATGCCTCCGACCAGCGTGGTCTCGATGCCGCGCTGATCGCGCTCGATGGCACGCAGAACAAGGGGCGTTTCGGCGCCAACGCCATCCTCGGCGTGTCGCTCGCCTGCGCACGGGCCAACACCGTGAGCATGGGCATGCCGCTCTATGCGTACCTCGGCGGCGTCAACGCACATCTGCTTCCCACCCCGATGATGAACATCCTCAACGGTGGCGCACATGCCGACAACAACGTCGACTTCCAGGAGTTCATGATCATGCCCGTCGGCGCCGAGTCGTTCGCGGAGGCGCTGCGCTGGTGCGCGGAGATCTACCACACGCTCAAGAAGGTCCTCCACAGCTCCGGTCTCGGCGGTGGCGTCGGTGACGAGGGTGGCTTTGCACCCAACCTCGAGGACAACCAGTCCGCATTCGCCTACATCGTCAGGGCATGCGAGGAGGCAGGCTACAAGCCGGGCGAGCAGATCATGTTCGCGATGGACCCGGCCGCGACCGAGTTCTACGATGCCGAGAAGGAGCGCTACGTGCTCGCCGGTGAGGGCGGCAGGGAGCTCACGAGCGAGGAGATGGTGGATTACTGGGAGGCGCTCGTCGACAAGTACCCGATCATCTCGATCGAGGACGGCATGGCCGAGGAGGATTGGCATGGCTGGAAGCTCCTCACCGAGCGCATCGGCGACAGGGTCCAGCTGGTGGGCGACGACCTCTTCGTCACCAACACCAAGCGTCTCGAGAAGGGCATCCGCATGGGCGTCGCCAACGCCATCCTCATCAAGGTCAACCAGATCGGTTCGCTCACCGAGACGCTCGAGGCCATCAAGATGGCCAAGGAGCACGGCTATGCCTGCGTCATCTCGCATCGCAGCGGTGAGACCGAGGACACGACCATCGCCGACCTCTCGGTGGCGGTCAACGCCGGTCAGATCAAGACGGGTGCTCCCTGCAGGAGCGACCGCGTCGCCAAGTACAACCAGCTCGTCCGCATCGAGGAGGAGCTCGGTGCATCGAGCAGGTATGCGGGACGCAACGCCTTCTACAACCTCTCGAGCCGTTAGTCCATAGCAGCCGCGTGTTTCCAGGGCAGCTGGCGGGAACGCCAGCTGCCCTTCTTCCTGGTGTTCCGTTCGGGGTATGACGGGACCGCCCTCGACGTACCGAACATGCCGCATGCGTGGCACACCCTTCCCCGGAGCATGCGCACCATCTGCGATATGCGCCCTGTGAAGGTTTACCACTTTCTTCCGTATTTACCGCTTTCTTCCGTTCTTCGCGTGGTATCATCAAGACGGTCGT
>OMSY01000008.1 GCA_900313875.1 uncultured Actinomycetes bacterium | reverse complement strand
GGGTGGCCGCCGAGGCGGTGCGGGTGCATGCGGGTTCACCATCATCAGCGGAATATGGGGTGGTGGACAACGCCGCAGAGGTGAGGGGTGAGATCGAAGCCGCCATGCCGAGCTCGGGTCACCTGTCCTATGCGGTCACCTCCCAGGGGGCATTGTCTGCAGGCGTATCCGGGTATGGCGGCATCTTGAGCTTCATCCCCCAGCCGCAGGTCTACACCTGTGCGCTCGTGTTCAGTCCCTGGCCCTTCTCACACGGCGCCTTTGGGGCGCATCCACTGCAGATAACCCACAGGAAGAGTTTCGCGGTCGATCCCTATCGCCCGGGGGTGATCATGTGAGGCGCAGGTCAAGCATGCTCCCATCCAGGCTCTGGTTTGACGCCGGTTGCATCCCCTGGTCGCTGAGGCTTCGTGGGATGCCGCTTCCCGACCATGGAAGACGGGCGGGGGACCCTGGAAAGCGCATGCGATCGAGATGGACTCCTCTGCAGGTACGTCGTCTGCTGGTTGCCGCACTCACGTTCATGGTGGTGTCGCTCGTCTTGCTCGCGGCACTCCTGCATGGACGTGCCTTGCAGTCCCCAGACAGGGCGGCTGCCACGTGGGGTGGGACCTGTATGCAGGAATCGGCATCATTGCAGGATGCTCTTTCCGCTGCCGGTGGAGGATCATGTGACGCTCTTCCGGCTGCCTTGTGCAGCATGCTTTTCCCGCTCGACGACTGTACGGTCACGGGCGTCTCGCCTGATGGCAGGATCGTCGGCCTTGATACGGGCGAGGCTCCTGCCGGTATCAGGGGCAGGGTCATCGACGGCATGGAGGAGCGCGGGTGGGTTTCGCTTGACCCGCAGGGGGATGCGGTCCTGTCGTTTGTGCATGAGGGGCCTTGGGACGATGGACGGGTGCAGTCGGATGGAAGGTATGCGCAGGTCGGCTTCGCATTGGTCGTCATCCAGCCTTTGGACGATTCGACATCGGTGCTGGTGCAGCTCGCTTGAAGGTGCAGCTCGTCTGAACAGGAAGGCGCTGTCGTGGCTTCGATGCGACCTGCCTGTTCGGGACGGTAGGAGGAAACATGAGGGTTTCATTTGCCACGGGATGGTGGCAGCGGTTCAGGGGGCTGGCTCATCCGAGGTTCGGCGGCACCTGCGGTACGCTGCTGATCGCTCCCTGTCGTTCGATCCATACCTTCACCATGAAGAGGCCCATAGATGTTGCGTTCATCGATCGTGAGGGCCGGGTGTGCAGGATCCATATGGCGTTGCCACCGCGAAGGCTGTTGTTCTGCCGGCGTGCATGTGCTGTGCTCGAGCGTCCGGTCTCAACCCGCATCCCATCGGGCCCCGCTCCTGGTTCCGATTGGTTGCGTGTCGGGGATTGGCTCGACCTCGGTTCCTGCGGTGTCGATAGCGGGGGCATCGCAGGTGTGCCACCGGATTCCGGTTTCGATGGCCCTGGTGAGGGGAGGTTGCGTCCATGAAGACTTGTCCGCATTGCGGTTCGTTGGCATTCGATGACCTGGATACGTGCTATGGCTGCATGTACCGTTTCGGGATCTCAGCTCCCGTGCAGGATTGCCCGGCTTCTCGGGAAAGGGGCACATGCGGGGGAGCGGGTTCCGATGACCCTGCAGGTCTTGAGGATTCCCGACAGGGTGTTGGCATACGGGGTGAGCCACCGCATGACAGCGGCCGTGTGCCGGGTGGGGTTGGAGCGGCCAGCGTGCTTGATTCACGGGAATGGGAGCGTTTCGAGAATCGGTTGCAGCATGAATACGAGCGATTCGAGCAGAAAGGAGGCGGGGCGTCGGTTGCAGGCATGGTTGATCCCGGTGCTGCCTCCGAGCCCGTTGCCATCTTGTCCTGCAGGACACAGGGCGGGGAGGAAGCGCGTTACCCACTCCGTCGGGGAGGAAGCCTCGATATCGGACGTTCATCGCGATGCGATGTCGTGTTGTCGGCACCTAGCGTGTCCCGGATGCATGCCCGTGTCGAGGCGAACTCCGACGGCATATGGCTCGAGGACCTCGGCTCATCGAACCATACCTATGTCCAAGGCGCGGCGATCAGCGGACGCGTGCAGCTTC
>OMSY01000196.1 GCA_900313875.1 uncultured Actinomycetes bacterium | reverse complement strand
CGGACAAGGATGACATCGAGGGGGAAAGGACCCGTTCATGGAAATAGAGGTTTTCGAGGTCAGGGGCATGAAGTGTGCTGGTTGCGGGAGACGCATCGAGGAAGCGCTTGAGTCCTTGCCGGGCGTCACGTCCGCATCGGCGGACCATGATGCCGGTACCGTCGAGGTCACCTATGATTCCTCGCTCGTCACCGTCGATGCGCTCAAGAACGTCATCGAGGGGGAAGGGTACATCGTCCTCGTCTGAGGTGACCTGCCATCTGTCCTGCAGGTGAGGGCCTGCGGGGTTCGATCACGGGATTATGACTGGGTAGAGAATGGAAATAGTTCTAAGTATCCTCTTCACGCTGATTCTCGTCAGCTTCAACGGGTATTTTGCGATGTCGGAGATGGCCTTGGTGAGCGCTCGCAGAGCCGTTCTCCAGCAGAAGGCCGATGAGGAGGGATCCAAGCAAGCGCGGGAAGCACTCGATGTCTCCGAGGATAGCGACAAGCTTCTGGCAGCCATCCAGGTGTTCATCACACTCATCGGGTTCGGCTCCTCGGCGCTGGCGACCGCGACGTTGGCGGAGCCTTTCGGCGTCTGGTTGTCAGGTATCGACATCCCCTGGCTTCCCATGGTGGCCAGCGCCCTTTCGGTCATCATCGTCACCCTCATCATCTCGTACGTGAGTCTCGTCTTCGGGGAATTGCTTCCCAAGCGAGTCGCACTGTCGAACCCTGAAGGCGTGGCGATGCGTGTCGCGCACCCCATCTCGCGCTTCGAACGCCTGGCCTCCCCGTTCGTCCGCTTGCTTGCCGCATCGACCAACGCGGTCGCGAAGATCTTCGGTATCAAGGGGACCGAGGACCGGCAGGAGGTCACCGAGGAGGAGATCAAGTACCTCGTCACCGAGCAGGACACGCTGCTCGATGAGGAGAAACGCATGATCCACGAGATCTTCGACCTGGGTGACACCACAGCGCGTGAGGTCATGGTGCCCCGTGTGGACATCACCATGCTGGAGGATACCGCGACCGTGGGATATGCGCTTTCCGTCATGCGCGATACCGGATATTCGCGCGTGCCCATCTGCCACGAGGGTCCTGATAGCATCATCGGCATCATCATGGTCAAGGACCTCATCGATGCCGTCATCTCGGATCGCGAGGAGGACAACGTCAGGAGCTATATGCGCGCTCCGGTGTTCGTGCCCGAGATGAAGGACATCCTTCCCCTGCTCGGCGAAATGCAAACGTCTCATCAACAGATGGTCATCGTGGTTGACGAGTATGGTGGCACTGCTGGTTTAATTACCATCGAGGATATCGTCGAGGAGATCGTCGGCGAGATTGCTGACGAATTCGATCCCGACAACAAGTATCTCACGCGCCTGAGCGACACCGAATGGCTGGTCGACGGGCGCTTCCCGCTCGACGATGCCCTCGAGGAAGGGTTCCCGGTGGCGGAGTCCGACGAGTATGAGACCTTGGCGGGCTGGCTGCTCGACATGATCGACACGTTGCCGCTGCCTGGTGATACCTATGAGAAGGACGGCTACACCTTCAAGGTGCAGTCGATGCGCAGGAAGCGGATCGCCATGGTGCGCGTGAGCAAGCATGGATGCTTGGCGGATGCGGACGAGGATGGTGATGCTTCGGAGGAGCGGAGCGATGAGGACTGAGGGGAAACACCTTTGCAGGGATTGCGACTCCCTGTTCCTCGGGGTCTGCTCGGGAATCGCGGGCTATTTCGGTGTCTCGCGCTCGCTTGTGCGGGCACTCGCCATCCTCCTCGTGCCCATCACCTTCGGGGCGGTTCTTCCGCTGTACCTCCTTTTCGCGATTCTTCTGCCGAAGTCCATCTATTCCTGTCCGGATTGCGTCGATGTGTCGCCGATCAGGACCGATGGTCGCAAGCGGCTTCCCTCGGAGGAGCGCCCCTGTGACCCACGTGCCCGGCTGGACCAGCTCGTCTCCGATATGGGTGCGCTCGGGGCCGTTGCCCAGGGGGGCACGGGAAAGATGCCCGGGTCTGCGTATTTCGCCACCTATGGCAGTGCAGAGGATTTCCAGGTGTCCAAGCCGCATCGGATCACGGCATATACCATCGTCCTGCTCGCAATCGCCGTGCTCGCAGGTGCGCTCATGGTGCTTTCGCGCCTGTTCCCACAGGTTTCCTGGTTTGGGTGCTGGCCCGTGTTCATCACGGCGTTTGGTATCGTCCTCATGGTCGGCACCCCTGCGCACCCATGGTCCGCCGTGCGGTTCCTCGTGGGGCTGCTGATGGTCCTCGTCTCCTGCATCATCCTGTGCTGCTCCATCGGGGTCGTCGGATGGGGTGTCTGGTACGCCATCGCCTCATACTGGCCGCTTCTTCTCGTGGCAGCTGGATTGGGCCTTCTGGGTTTTGCGCGGGATGTCCCCGGGTTCGATGCGGTCAGTATCGTGCTGCTGCTCATCATGGTGGCAACGGGAGGTTGCCGCTTCCTCATCGGCCAGCCCCCCGGTCCTGCTTCTGACCTTGCCGGTCAGTCACAGGACCTCTCTTCTTCCGCACCCCTCGCAAAGGCGGTGCCGGATGGTCAGGCTGCCAAGTCCCTCTCTCTCGCAGGATACGATTCGGCCTCGTTCAGGTACAACGGCGGGTATGCGTCCCTCAGGCTTGGCCCGGAGAGCGCGGGAGGTGTCACCCTGAGCGCCACGAAGACCCTTGCGGAGCGCTCCGCGCTGAACATGGCCTGTGGCAACAGACATGCTTATGTGACGGTCGATGGAGGTTCGTCGATCGGTGCCGTGGCGGATACCGGGACCATCTACACCGGTCTTGCACAGGACATGCGATGGAAGGATGTCACGCTCGTGACCTCTTTCAGCGACGATGAGATCGATCTTTCGCGTCTCGATGTCGCCAAGGTGGCCGTCGTGGCGTCGAACTCCCATATCGTGCTCTGTCTCGGTGGCGTGAAGGGCGGAGAGGACCGTTCCGTCAAGGTCGACGTCGATGGTTCCACCATCATGCTCCGTCTGACCGATGACGCTCCTCTTGTCGTGCACGTCGCCGACGGGGTGGCGATGCGGGACAAGGGCGCCCTGCATTGGGACGATGAGATCGGGGGATGGGCGAATGCAGGGTATCAGGACGCCCGCGACAAGGGTAGACCCTGTTGGTCGGTCACGCTGCAGGGGGCTGATTCCCAACTCGAGCTGGAACAGGGGGTTCGCTGATGTCAGGACAGGGCAATCCCAGGAAGACGATCATGACCATCGCCGGAACGGTTCTCATCGCCTACGGGCTGTACCGTCTGCTCGGGCAGATATCCTATGCTTGGTGGCCGGCGTTCTCGCAGGTCGTGGTGAGGGTGATGCGCATCGTCTGGCCGATCGCCATCCTGGTCGCCGGTCTGGCGCTCATCGTCCTTGCGAGCAACGGGAGGGCGTTCATGCCCGCCGGACGAAAGCTGTACCGCAAGCGTGCGGGACGGATGCTGGGCGGTGTCTGTGCTGGGCTCGCTGACTACTCCGGGCTCGACGTGACGACGGTCCGCCTCATCAGCGTGGTGCTCATGGTGGCATCGTTCTCGATGTTCGTGCTGTTGTATGTGGTTTTATGGGTTATAGTGCCCGAAGAGCCCCAAGATGGCTCCGTCTGGGTGTAAGGTCACGGTGGAGGTGGTCGTCCAGGTGATGGACGCCGTCCGTCTGCTTCCGTGTGAACAGGTCTATCAGGTGCGTCCTGGTTTGGAGTGCTTCGTTGCCCAAGAAGAAGAAATGGATTTTCGGCGGTAAGCATACCGGGTATGTCTCGAGCGACAGCCTGCTCAACGCGGTATCGCTTGAGGAAGAGGAGGTCGGTTCCGTAGGGGAGCCGACCCCGAAGCCCAAGCCCGCGGAGCCTCAGGAAACACCTGAGGAGGCACGCGTGCGCGAGCTCAAGGACGAGGTGCAGGAGGAAGTGGCACGCCGTGAGGCCGAGCGCAGGATGGCGGCTGCCGAGATGTTCGAGCAGCAGCCTCCCGATGTCGAGGGCAAGAGCCTGTGGGAGACGAAGCTCGAGGCTGCTGGGTCGGGGCGCGGTTCCGCCTCTGGCGGTGGTCGTGCCTCCGATTCCGCCGGGTCTGCAGATGGCTCCACGGGCAGTTTCCGCGCCGTGGACCCGAACGCTGCCTATCGGGGGCGCTATGCGCAGATCGGGACGCTTCCGCAGGCGCAACCTGCGGAGACGAAGCGCGAGGCACCTGCGAGGCGTTCGGCTCCACGGGAGTATTCCCCGCATGATGTCACGGTACGGCAGCGGGAGCCCGTCGCGGCCACCGAATATGACGACCTGGTCAACTGGAAGGCCCGCCTCGCCCATATGGCCCCGCTTTTCAGTCGTGCGTTCAGCCTCTGTTCGGCCCATACGGTGCTCGAGGCGGGTTCCGGCGGTGGGCAGCGTACGGTCATGTTCGCGGAATGGGGCCTCGACGCCATAGGCGTGGAGGCGGACCCGGCCAAGGTCGAGAAGTCGCGCCAGCTTGCCGAGCGGCATCATCTCTCGATAGCGGAATCAGGTGGGCATGCACGGTTCTCCACGCTCGACTTCGAGTCCTTCAGCGACGTGGTCGGGGGCAATGGGGTCGATGCCATCGTGTGCGCTGACGACATCCTCTCCACCTGCAGGGACATCGAGCAGCTGCGTGCGCTCCTGGCGGAATTCGCCGACTTGCTCGTTCCCGGTGGCGTCATCGTGCTCGACCTGCTCAACAACACGCACTATATCCAGCAGAAGATCCGTTCCACCACCCCCGAGGTCTACGATACCGTCGAGGGGACCAAGGTCTTCTTCCGTGTGATGGACTATCCGGCTGGTAGCGAGTTCTTCTCACATGATGCCATCGTGCTCACGAGGGACGAGCAGGGGGTCTGGTCGGTGCAGTCCTCACGGAGCAGGCACCTCTTCATCTCCTCTGCGGGCATCACCCGGGAGCTGTTCAACGCCGGATTCGACATCCAGGAGATCTCGGGTGATTACACGGGCAGCGAGCTGCAGCAGTACCGTGACGAGCATATCGTCGTCATCGCCCGACGCAAAAGGCATCGCACGATCTAGGTTGCGCGACCATTCAGGTAGGGTCCCACGGTGCAGATAGATGCCATCGACGTGCATGACGGTTTCCTCGAGGCAGAGGTGAGCTGTCAGGTGGAGGAGCTGTATGTCTCCCCCGCGCTCGCGGGGCGCATGGTCTCGGTGCTTCCCGAGCTGCCCCATCAGCAATGCGTGAACTCGGGACATCGTTATTTCGGGGATGAGATCGTGGGCACCGAACTCCCCCACCTGCTGGAGCATGTCGCCATCGAGCTGATGGTCTGCGAGGCACGGTGGTTCTCCCCTGAGACCGATCGCGTCTACGTGGGAAACACCTCATGGCATAGGGGGACAGATGAAGACGCCGTGCGCCGCATGCACGTCACCATCTCCTTCGACGATGACCTCGTGGCGCTCAGTGCCCTGAAGCAGGCGTCCGAGCTCATCGAATGGGGCATGCGGGGCATCGGGCCCGCGCCGGATGTCCCCGCCTTTGTCCGGGCGATGCATGACCTCCGCGACCTCTGATTCCGGGCCACCGCGCATCATCATGAAGCGGGGGCACGGGGATGTGTCCGGTTCCTGAAAGCGACTATCCATTGTTCAACGGTTTGCATGCGTTATGGGCAAGAAACCCTTGAAATCAGTACAATATCTGGATGCAGGTGACGTATCATCATGTCATGAGAGCAGCCCTGTGCCCCACCGAGGGGACGACAGGATTCCCGAAGAGGGAGAAGGGGGACCATCATGGGTAAGCGGTTCGGATTCGGCGGTGTCATTCTGGGCGGTGCGATCGGTGCGATCCTCGGTGTTCTGTATGCACCACGCGCGGGTGAGGAGACGCGCGTCCTTCTCTCCGAGAAGGCGGATGACTACCTGAACCAGGGCAAGCAGCTCTACGAGGGTGGCTTCGAGAAGGTTCAGAGCCGTGCCGGTGAGGTTGCCGAGCAGGTCCAGGAGCGCTATGAGGAGGTCGCGGGGAAGGTCGGCAGCGCCGGATCGCGCATCATGCCGCAGGCAGGCTCCTCAAGTGACGAGCTCCGCAGCAAGATCGATGAGGCGCGTGCGCGCATCGCCGCCCAGATCCAGAAGAATTCCGACGAGGCAGGCGACCAGCTCCGCGAGACGGCGCCCAACGCCACGAGCACGTTCGACAGCTTGGACACGGAAGACGGGCGCTACGCTCACTGGAACCCCGCCGAGGAGTGGATGAACGCGCAGAAGGAAGAGAACGCATAGACTCGGCATCCAACGAAGATGTGCCCGCAGGTCGACATGATGTCGACCTGCGTCATTTGAGGCGGGATGAAGATGCGCGAGAGCACGAGAAGGCTCCAGGGAAACAAGGTCTATGGTGGGAGAAGGGGCACGCGCGACAAGGGCAGGATCTCACGTGCGGTCCTGCATCCCCATGAGATGCGTGTGATAGGGTTCCTCGTCAGGCGCCCCGATGTCCTGCTCATGATCAGGCGCCCCGATGCGTTCGTTGCCCTTGAGTCGCTCGAACGGGTCGACGGCAGGCTCATCGCGACCGATCGGGAGGCCTGGGGTCCTGTTGCCCTGGACCGTCTCGGGGTGCTGCTCGACCGATGCTTCGTCTGGGAGGACCTCCCGCTCGTGACCGAGGACGGCGTCGAGCTTGGACGCGTGGGGGACCTTGTCTTCGACGGCGATACCGGAGAGGTCATGTCCGTGGAACCGAGCGATGGGCGCATCGCAACCCTCATAGACGGCGTCACGGAGATTCCCGCCGCCTATATCCATGGGTATCGGGACGGGTCCCTGGTGGTCGCCGCCGAGGCGAACGGGCTTGCCGCGAGTGGCGGTTTGGCTGCGGCGGTGGGGCGAGGCTTCGCGAAAGCCTCCCAGAAGGTCTCCACCGCGAAGGGCAAGGCGGGGCAGGCCATGGACAGGGGAGCCTATGCCCTCGGTGGTATAATCGGCGATGCTTCAGGCCGCCTGAGGAGTGCGGCAGGGCCACAAGGTCTGCGCAATGGACCGGCATCCGGGGCGGGGGAACCCTCGACCTCCGAGGAAGAGGAGGACCCCGTTTCGCGGGCTCCGGTCGGTTCAAGGGCCGCGGAGGCGGTGGGCAGGCAGCTGGGCAGGACAAAGGGGATGTTTGAATCGTTCCGCGAGGAGTTCGAACGGGCGAGCGGGGACGATGACGATTGACAAGCGTCAGGAGGCCGGTAAGACGATGTTCCGGTTCATACGAGAGAGGTTGCTCGGGCAGGATGACGGGCTGCGGTCAGATGGGCAGGCCGGGGGCGT
This sequence comes from uncultured Actinomycetes bacterium, assembly GCA_900313875.1. GTDB lineage: Bacteria > Actinomycetota > Coriobacteriia > Coriobacteriales > RUG844 > RUG844. The sequence goes on along the minus strand of OMSY01000196.1, from coordinate 7,722 downwards.
TTCCCAGGAAGGGGCCGAGCAGGTCGTCGAGGACAACCAGCTTGCGGGTTCGGTGCCCGAAGATGCGCTCGGGCCCGATGGCCGCCTCGGAGATGCCCCGCCGGATATGCCGGCTGCTGACATCGGCGCCCCGGCTGGTATGGGAGATACCGAGGAAGACGCCCCGTTCGACGCGGATGGCCCTGTTGCGGAGAAGACCATGGTCATCCGTAGCCGGTCATCGTCGCAGACGGTCGCTGCTGATGACGCATCGGATGTCGGGGGCGTCTCAGGGGATATCCCCTCTGAGACGTTCATCATAGGTCAGAACGCTCCGGGCATCACCGGGATCGGGGATGTCGACGAGATGTCTGCTGGCGACGAGACGTTGCCGGTGGATGAGGCCAGGTCTGCAGATGACGGGGAACCATCTGATGCTGGCTTTCCGTCTGGGGAGACCGGTCCTTCTCCCGAATCGCAGGAAGGCGATGGGCTTGCAGAGGATGCAGGGGAGGGTGAGGATGTCTCCCCGGGCGAACCTGCCCCCGATGAGGCGGGCGAATCGGATGGCGCAGATGCTGCAGAGGGCGCGTCAGCCGGTCAGGAAGTCGTTGCGCACGACATGCACAGCCTCACCCCGGAGCTTGAGGAAGCCCTGGATGCCGAGCTTGCTGCAAGCGATGCCCCCGTGGTGGCCGGGGGCGGTGAGGCCGGGCTGGAACCGGATATGGACGACGAGGCGCTGCTGTCCACGATAGAGGAAGAGGCGCAGGTCGAACGGAAGGGTACAAGCTACATCGACCCCTATACGGTATGGAGCACCCGGCCCAATCGACCCAAGCCCGGTGCGGACAGCTATTATCACGGCTCGGAGTATTCCCTCCGTGGTCGTCAGCGTGCACATGTCGGCGATGATTACCGTCAGCCTGGTGGCTATGGTTCGGAGTCGGTCGACCAGTACAAGCGTGACTCCTATGTCCGCACGAATGCCGGGGCGCAGCTCCAGCAGCGGAGGAGCAAGCGCTTCCGTATCGCTGCTGCAGCCATCGCGGTCGTCGTCGTGGGATTGGTGAGCTTCCTGGTGTATCGGCTCACCATGCCGGTGACGCTCACGGTCAACAACACGGAGCGCGAGGTCCCGCACGGTACCACCTATGCGGGATTGCACGATCTCGGGTACCTCACCGAGGGCTATGGGGATTACGTTGCCGTCGATGGGTCGATCCTCGAGGTCGGCAAGGGCAGGCCCTACCATGTCTATGTGGACGGTGTCGAAGCAGGTGATGTCAACGACAAGGTGCGCAAGGACACGCATGTCACCGAGGCGAAAGGTGACAACATCGTCGAGGAGCACACCACCACCGAGACCCCGGTTCCCTGGACCTGGAACGTCGCGGGCTCCCATTACAACGGAGCCTTGGGGATGATGATCCTGTCCGGGTCCGATGGGGTTGACCGCATGGCGACCGGTACCGTCTCCGGCATCACGGCAGGTGACCCGAGCTCGGTCGCCATGGTGCCCCGTGTCTGCCGCTGGTACAATGTCTCCCCACCGGAGGACAGGAAGGTCATCGCGCTGACGTTCGATGGCGGTCCGAGCGCGGAGTACACCGAGCAGATACTCAAGGTGCTTTCCGAGAACGACGCCAAGGCGACGTTCTTCGCGTTCGGGCAGAACGTCGAGCAGCACCCCGAGGTCGCCAAGGCGGTCGTGGACCAGGGCAGCCAGATCGCGTCGCACGGTTACGACAATGCCTACCTGATTTCCCTCAGGGAGGCCGACCTGGTGAGCAACCTGCAGAGGTCGCAGGAGGCCATCCGGAACGCCACCGGTGTCACGACCACGACCTTGCGTGCCCCAGGGGGGTTGTTCAGTGCGAGCACTTGGGCGTTGTGCCAGGATCTCGTGACGTGCGAGGTCTATTGGAACGCTGATTCCAACGACTGGGCACAGCCAGGTGTCGACAGTATCGTGGCGAACCTGCTCAACGGGGCCCAGAGCGGGCGTATCGTGCTTCTGCATGACGGGGGATATGATTGCTCGCAGACGATCGAGGCGCTGCGCCAGGCCCTCCCCGAGCTCAAGGAACAGGGCTACTCCTTCGTCACCATCGACGAGCTGCAGGAGATAGAACGGGAGAACCTCATCCAGGCGGGGACCATCACCGAAGACGGCAAGCCCGGGGAGAACATGGTCCTCGGTGGCTGATCGGACGGTGTGACCGGCTGATGTCGGGGCGGTGTCAGATGAGCACGTTGGGTGTCAGCAGGAAGTCCATCTTCCTGTCATGCTCCTCGCATTCGAGCTCGTCGCAAAGCTGCTGGTCGAATGCGATGCCGACGACCAGGGTGCGTTCCGGTATCCGTGCGAGATACCGGTCGTAGCAGCCCGCACCATAGCCGAGGCGTGTCTTGTGCCGGTCGAATCCGAGGCCGGGGACGAGCAGGACGTCGAGTTCGTCGGGCGCGATATGGCGCAAGCCCTTGCAGCTGCTCGGGGGAAATGACCGCGCAGGGTCGACGAGGAACGGCGGCAACGGCTCGCGGTCGAGGTCCTGCGCCGGTACATGGTAGAACTCCATGCGCCTGTTCTCGTGCACACAGGGGAAGGCCACCGTCGCTCCGCTGGATATGAGGCTCGCCAAGGCGGGGCGGGGGTCGATCTCGTCGGTCATCGCCCAATACGCGCCGACGACGGCGGTGTCGGGCAGGTGCTTGGCATCGAAGAATGCGGCGATGTTCGCGCCGAGTTTCAGGGCCGCGAACGCGCGGTCCCGTTCCGAGAGCTTGCCTCTCCTGCGTTTCAAGATGATGCGGGCGGAGTCCTTGTTCAGGGCCATCGGTCTGCTTGCCTTCCCTTGGGTTCGGTCGGGGGTGTCAGGGGATGTTCCGCATGAGGTGCGTGCGCATCCCCATCAACCATAGCCTAGCATCTGGAGGACGAAAAGCATGAGCGTGAGCGCGATGATGAGGACGACGGCCACCCAGGTGATGGCGTTGTAGAGACGTCCGTTCGTGTATCTGCCCATGAGATGCCTGTCGTTCACGAGCTTGACCATGAAGATGAGGAGGATGGGGAGCAGTGCACCGCTCACGACCTGGGCGATGAGCATGATGCGCATGAGGTTGATGTGCGGGAGCAGGACGATCACGACGCTCAGCACGATGATGACGGTGAACATCGTCTTGAAGACCGGTGCCTCCCGCCATCCGTGATCGAGGCCGTGCTCCCAACCGAATGCCTCGCAGACCGCGTAGGAGGTCGTGAGGGGGAGCACGCAGGCGGCGAGCAGCGAGGCGGCCACGAGCCCGGCGGCGAAGAGCAGCTGCGCGTAGCTGCCGGCGATGGGGGCGAGCGCGTTCGCGGCATCCGCCGCACTCGATATCCGGATGCCTGCCGGATGGAGCACGGTTCCGGTCGTGATGATGATGAACCAGGCGACGAGGCAGGCGACGACGGCACCGGTCACGATGTCGATGCGCTGGAAGAACATGTCCCGGTAGGTAACGCCCTTCTCGACCACGTTGTTCTGCGTGAAGAACAGCATCCAGGGGGCTATCGTCGTGCCGATGGTGGCGATGACGAGGGAGACGAAACCCGCCTCGGACCTGAACTGCGGGATGAAGGTGGCTGTGGCGACGTCGGGCCAGTTCGGCTTTGCGAGGAAGGCCGCTATGACATAGGCCATGAACACGAGTGATATCGCGAGGAAGACCTTCTGGACGCCTTGATATGACCCGCGCATCACGAGAAGCCAGACCGCGATGGCGGCGACCGGGACCGAGAAGTACTTGCTTACCCCGAAGAGCTCCATGCCCGCGGCCACGCCGGCGAACTCGGAGAGCGTGGTGGAGGTGTTGGCGACGAGCAGGGCGAGCATCGCGAACGCGGCGAGCCGTACGCCGAAGTTCTCGCGGATGAGTGAGGAGAGTCCCTTGCCGGTGACCGCCCCCATGCGCGCGCAGGTCTCCTGCACGATGATGAGAAGGACCGTCATGATCGGAATCATCCAGAGCGTCGCATAGCCGAACTGCGCACCAGCGGTCGAATAGGTGGAGATGCCACCGGCGTCGTTTCCAGCCATGGCTGCGACGATGCCGGGGCCCATTGCCGCCAGTATCAGCAGGACCCGGTTCCCCGTACGCTTGTTGTCCGTTCCCTCGGTCGGGGCGCTCTCGATATGCCGTTGCGTGTTCTTCCGCCTTGCCATGGTGTCACCGGGTTTCCTGTCACAGTGGGAGGGGAAGGAGGCCGATCGAGCCGGCCGCGTAGGTCAGGCCGAGGAGAAGCAGGCAGGAGAACACCATCATGATGATCGACACCCTGAAACCGGAGGGGACCTTGCCCCTGTCATGGCGGTGTTTCGCCAACGCCGAGGCGAGGGTCGTGAACAGGATGGTGACGAGGATGGTGATGCTTGCGGGGAGCACCGCCGAGGAGAGCAGGGTGACGGGGATCGCATCCGAGGCGTCGCCCTCGATGTTCACGAGCAACGAGATGATGAGCCAGGCGAGCAGGGCGACGAGCAGGCCGGTCACCAGGTCGCGGACGAAGATGGTCGAAAGCGTGACCTCCTCGTCATCGGCGTAGTCCACGAGGGAGTTGATGGAGTAGGTCGCCGCATCATCGGCCACGAGCAGCACGAGTGGCATGAGCACGAGGGCCCCGGCGAGGTGATGGAGCGTCGAGGTGGCCAGCACCACGATGGCGCATATGGCCCAGAGCAGCAGCCAGAACTCGCGGCGCAGGAACCACTTGAAGTAGTCGAGGATGCCCGTGGCGTCGTCATCGCGCGATGCGCCGACGATCGCAAGGTCCTCGTCATGCTCCTCCTCGATGACATCGAGCGCGTCATCGATGGTGACGATGCCGAGGATCTTGCCGTCCTCGTCCACGACCGGCATGGCGAGCAGCGAGTACTTGTTGATCTCCCTTGCGACCTCCTCCTGGTCGACATCGGGGAGCACGACCTGGAGGTCTTCCTTGTAGGCGAGGTCGCCGACACGGGCGTCGTCATCGGCGAGGACGAGCGTGCGCATCGAGATCACACCGGTCAACCGGTTGGCGTCGTCGACGGTGTACACGTACTGCACCGGCTCATGGTCCTCGTCGAGGCTGCGGAGCTTCTCGACCGTCTCCCTGATCGTGGTCTCCTCGCTGACGGCGAAGAACTCGCTCGTCATGATGCCGCCCGCGGTCTTCTCCTTGTAACCGAGGAGGCTGCGGATCGCGCGCTCCTCGCGGACGCCCATCAGCCGCAGCAGGGTCTCAGCCTTGCCATAGGGGAGGTCGCCGATGATGTCGGCGGCGTCATCGGGATCCATCTGCGCGAGGAGGGTCGAGGCGCGGTCCTCGGAGAGGTCATCGATGACATCGCTCTGGTATTCGTCCTCGAGCTCGGAGATCGTCTCGGCCGCTTGCGCGTTGTCGAGATGCGCGAACGCCAGGGCACGCTGACGCGGCTCGAGCTGCTCGAGGATGTCGGCGACGTCGGCGGGATGCAGCTCATGCAGTCGGCGGTGACTCACCGAGAGCTTCACTTGGGAGAGGTCCCGTTCGAGCAGGTCCATGTAGCTCCAGGCGATGATGTTCTCCTTGAGGGGGTGCCTGACCAGCTTCGAGATGGCTAGCACCACAGCCTCGAGATGGGAGCTGATGCCGCGCAGGATGCCGCGGATGCCGACCTCGGCGCCAAGGAGGCGCAGCTGATCGCCCGAGGAGGAGAGCTTGAGGTCGTTGACGCGCACGACCTTGAGCCCCTGCGTGTCGACGATCTGCTTGCTCATGAGATCCCTCGAGAGCAGGACCTCGTCCGGCTGGAGGTAGCTGAATCGGATGTCGGGGGCGCCGACCTTCAGCGTGATGCCGTCCTCGTCGAACGCCTCCACGTACTTGCGCCACGAGATCATGAAAGGTGTCTTCTCGGGACCGAGGAAGGCGAGTGAGGTGATGCAGGGGAAGACCTCACCGGTCGCGATGGCGAGGTCGGATATCTTGCCTATGGTCTCCCCCGTCGCGTCGGTGACGGGCTTCCCGAGCATTTGGGAAAGGTAGAACATGATGCTCCTCGATTCTGTGTCGGAAGGCGGGCCTGCATCGGTGCAGACCACCTGTCCGCAGGTGACGGTGGTACCCTTTCGCGACACCGTCACCTATCGGGAGCGGGGAAGCGGAAGGGCTAGGATATATGAGGTTCTCGCGGTTTCACTCAAAGCCCTTTCTCATATGAGGAGCACTGCCGGCATCCTCCTGAGGGGATGCTGCCGGATGGACGTCAATGAAAACGCCCCTCGGTCCGCAGACGAGGGGCGTAGCCTGGCATGAAGGCGCGCTCGTATCCCTTGTCTTGTGGTTTTGGCACTGTTCGGCGTAGGGCGTACGCACGCGCGAAGCGGCGATACAGCAGATATCCGTCTGCCACGGTACCCAGCCACGTTAGCCACGCCTTAATCCGGCTGAGGCTGTTCTACCCATTGGTGTCTCTCGACATTTCCGGGCAGTGGCCTGTGTCCGAACAGGAGCCGCACCATAACGGATCAAGCTCCTCTTTGGTTGTCAATGCCACTGATGCATCTGCATCTGCGGCTAGTTCGGATTATATGCAGTAGCAATTGCAAGGACAACAGGGAAAAACGCCAAGGAAGTGGCTGACCGGGTATCTGTGGTTCGTCCACCGGGTTCGCCCCCGGTTGCCTGCGGGCGTGCCGAGCCGACCATGGCGATAACGGCTTCTCAACCGACATGCCGGGGAGGTGCCGTCGCTGCGGGGGTATGATACTGTCACGTCAAGTGAAGAACCTGCATGGCTTTCAGAGGTGAACCCGTATGATAGAGCGCTACACCCGCCCTGAGATGGGGCATATCTGGTCCAACCAGAACAAGTTCGAGATCTGGAAGGAGATCGAGGTCCTTGCCTGCGAGGCGCAGGCCGAACTGGGCAGGATCGGGATCACGGCCGAGGAGGCCGCGACCATCCGTGCGAAAGCCGACTTCACGGTCGAGCGGATCGACGAGATCGAGCAGGTCACCCATCACGATGTCATCGCATTCCTCACGACGATGGCCGAGCACATCGATGCGGGCCTGGGGGAGGACGATCCCAAGCCCTCGCGCTGGGTGCATTACGGTATGACGAGTTCCGACCTCGGGGACACCGCGTTGTGCTATCAGATCACGCAGGCCCTCGACATCATCATCGCCGACTTCAAGCGTCTCGGTGCCATCTGCAAGCGGCGTGCGCTCGAGGAGAAGGACACGCTCTGCGTCGGACGGACACATGGCATCCATGCGGAGCCCATGACCATCGGCATGAAGTTCGGTTCCTGGGCGTGGGCCATCCATCGGGATATCGTGCGGTTGGAGGAGGCACGCAACGAGTCTGCGGCCACGGGTGCCATCTCAGGTGCGGTGGGCAGCTATTCGAACATCGACCCGTTCGTCGAGGGATATGTCTGCGAGAAGCTCGGACTTACCCCCGACCCGCTCTCCACGCAGGTCATCTGCCGCGATCGTCATGCCCATGTGCTCTCCACGCTCGCCATCTGCGCTGCGACGCTCGAGCAGATCGCCATGGAGGTGCGTTCCTTGCAGAAGAGCGACACGCTCGAGGCGGAGGAGCCGTTCAACAAGGGTCAGAAGGGTTCTTCGGCGATGCCCCACAAGCGCAACCCCATCACGGCCGAGCGCGTCTGCGGTCTCGCCCGCGTCATCAAGGCCAATGCCCAGGTCGGTTTCGACAACGT
>OMSY01000035.1 GCA_900313875.1 uncultured Actinomycetes bacterium | reverse complement strand
TCTGCAGGACACTCGAAGTCAAGTTCGTCGTGGACCTGCAGGCAGAAACGCGCTGACAGACCTTCCTCACGCAACCGGGCCGCGACCTGTATCATCGCCATCTTGATGATATCGGCAGCAGACCCCTGCATGGGGTGGTTGATGGCCGTGCGCTCACCGAACGCCCTCAGGTTCTGATTGCGTGAATGGATCTCGGGTATGCGGCGTTTCCGTCCGAACATCGTACTGACATAGCCCATCTCCCGCGCATCGTCCACAAGCTGCTGCAGGTATGCGTTCACCTGGGGATACGCCTCGAAATACTGGTCTATCATCGCCTGTGCTTCCCTATAGGGGATATGCAGCGACTTGCCGAGGCCGAACGCCTGCTGCCCGTACACGATCCCGAAATTCACCGCCTTGGCCCTCGAACGCATCTCGGGGGTGACCTCCCCTGCGGGCACCCCGAACACACGGGATGCGGTCAGGGAATGGAAGTCATCCCCGGAGCGGAACGCGTCCACGAGGCCCTTGTCCGCAGAGAGGTGCGCGAGGAGACGCAGCTCTATCTGCGAGTAGTCGGCACTCAGGAACACGAAAGAGGGATCCTGGGGTGCGAAGGCCTCCCTGATATGCCGCCCGAACTCGGTCCGTACGGGGATGTTCTGCAGGTTGGGATCCGAGCTCGAAAGGCGTCCCGTCGCGACCTTCGTCTGATTGAAGGTCGTATGGAGACGGCCGTCCTCGCCCAGAAGGCGTGGAAGCGCCTCGATATACGTCGATTGCATCTTGGCAAGCTCTCGGTAGGCAAGCACCTTCTCGGGAAGGGGATGTTTGCCGACAAGCGATGAGAGCACCGAGGCATCCGTGGAGTACCCTCGCTTCGTCCTCTTCCCAGCAGGCAGCCCGAGCTTCTCGAAAAGTATCTCCCCGAGCTGCTTCGGCGAATCGACGTTGAACTCCTCACCCGCAAGACGATGGATGTCCAAGGTGAGGTCGGAGATCTCGGCGGCCGTCGAGGCCTGGAGACGGGCAAGGGTCTCCTGGTCCAGGTCGACCCCCACGCGCTCCATGTCCACGAGTACCGGGACGAGGGGCATCTCTATGTCCTTGAAGACACCGAACGAGCCATCTTCCTCGAGCGCGCGGGAAAGGGGCTCCGCCAAGGCGAGGCTGCAGGCGGCGGCGATGCATCCGCTCCGCCGGGGGGACTCGGACTCGAGCAGGAGCTGCTCGAGATAGATGGAGGCGAGCGTGGAAAGACTGTACGAGGCCTGTTCCGAGTCGAGCAAGTAGGATGCGATGGTCAGGTCGAACACACGGGACGGGTCGAAATCGGCGATATCCATTGACGCCTGACGTGCGGTATCCGCGGGGATGACCTTGGCAAGAAGGGCCTTGGAGTCGAGGGTCGTGATATGCGCCTGCTGGAACAGCCTCACGATGACGGGGACGACCCGCTCCCCTACGAAGCACGCGACGCCACGCCTGGTACCGAGGAACAACTCCTCCAAGCCGCCATCGGCGAAAAGACTGTCCTCCTCACCCTGCAACCAGACCGAGACCATCTCGCCACTGGAAACCACCTCGTCGAGAAGGTGCTCGGCATCCTCGCCCTCGATGTAGGGGCTGACCACGAACAGCGCGCCATCGGCAGCATCTCCCCAGACGACTGCATCACCTGAGTCCGCAGGCCGGTCCTCCGACCCCTTGGGGGCCATCGCAAGGATGCGTGACAGGTGCGACATCATCCGCAGCTCCTCGAACGCCTCACGCACGGTTGCAGGGTCGAAGGAGGGGAAGCGCACCGCATCGAGGTCGATGTCGATGGGAACGTCATGCGAGATGGTGGCCACGACACGGCTATCCAAGGCGCTCTGCACGTTCTCACGGAGGCGCTCCCCCATCTTGCCCTTGACCTGGTCGGCATGCGCGATGACCTCATCAAGGGAGCCATACTGCTGCAACAGCTTGGTGGCGGTCTTCGGTCCGATGCCCGGCACACCCGGGATGTTGTCGCTGGAATCCCCCTGCAACGCCAGGAAGTCCGGTACCTGCGCAGGCCCGATGCCCCATCGTTCGAACACCTTGTCCGGGTCGTAGACGACCACATCGGACAAGCCCTTCCGCGTGGTGAGCACCGACACCTCCTCGGTGACGAGCTGCAGGGCATCCTTGTCACCGGTCACGAGTATCATGTCGCGCTCCGAGGAGGCGTTCCTCGCCGCAAGGGTACCCAGGATGTCATCACCCTCCCATCCCTCGACCTCGACGACCGGGATATCGAGGGAGACGAGAAGCTTCTTGATCATGGGGAACTGCTCCTTGAGCAGCGGGTCGATAGGGGGACGCTGGGCCTTGTAGTCCTTGAGCACATCGGTGCGGAACGAGGGGATACCCGAATCGAACGCGCAGACGATGGCATTGGGTGCGTAGTCATCCACGAGCTTGAGGAGCATGGAGATGAACCCGAAGCAGGCATTGGTCGGCCTGCCATCCGGTGCGTTCATGGTGAGGGGAACCGCATGGAATGCGCGGTGCAGCAACGAATTGCCATCGATGACCGCGACGGTCGAGTCTTTCCTGAGTCCTTCCAGAGAGATATCCACACCAACCCCAATCAACCGATGCGAGAGCCGACTGCCTCAGTGTAACGCACCCGATGCGATGGGTGGCCATGGGATCCGCATCACGACCGCCGCTCATGCGCTCCAGAGATAACCGACCCCCCTGACGGTTTCCAGGCGCTGGGCGTATTCGGGTCCGAGCTTCGCACGGATCCTCCGAACATGGACGTCCACGGTCCGCGAGCCACCATAGTAATCGAACCCCCAGACACGCTGCAGGAGGACATCCCGGGAATAGGTCCTCCCCGGATGCGTGACGAGGAACGAGAAGAGCGCATATTCGAGATAGGTCAGGTCGATGGGCTCCCCTGCGATGGACACCTGGTAGGTTGCGAGGTTGACGGTGAGGCTGTCGATATGGACCAGGTCCGCAGAGGTCGACTCCTCACCGGGCCAGATGAGGTTGCGGATGCGGATGGCATGCTCTTCGTTGCTCGCATGCCTGATGATGAAATCCGACGAGGTGCGGACAGGCAGGCGCAGTTCGGGAAGCATATCGGGTTCGACGATGACGAGCAACGCGACCTGCCCGCTCTCGAACAGGTCGGATTCCATCCGTGGAAGCTCCCGTGCCATATCGCGGCCGAGGTCCGCGATCACGAGGTCGGGATGCACGGCGCTGAGGGAGTCACGGTATCCGGCAAGCGAGGCGACGCTGACCTGCACATCGAGTTCGGCAAGGACGTGCCTGCAGATAGGATCGGGTTCGAGATCGTTCGTCACGAACAGCACGGTCTTGCGATGCATGCAACCTCCTTCCGGGTTCCTCGAACGGGCGACGTTCCCTACCGCTTACAGCTTCTGCAGATACCTCTTGAGCTCCCAATCCGAGACATAGGTGCAGTAGCTCTCCCACTCGCGCTTCTTGTTCTCGACATAGAACCGATGTATATGCTCACCCAGCACCTCCCTCATCAGCTCCGATGACTCGAAGCAGCTGATGGCCTCACCGAGGTCCCGGGGAAGGGACTGGACCTTGTGCTCCGCACGCTCCGCATCGGACATCCCCTCGATCTCGACGACCGAACAGGGTGCGCTGAGCTCGAGCCCGTCCTCTATCCCCTTCAGACCTGCGGCAAGGGTGGCGGCGAAGGCCAGATAGGGATTGGCGGTCGGGTCCGGTGACCTGATCTCGATGCGTGTCGCGGACTCCTTGCCCGGCTTGTACATGGGGATGCGCACCATGGTGCTTCGGTCGCATTCGGACCAGTTGGTGTAGACCGGTGTGCTGGTCCCGTGGACAAGACGCTTGTAGGAGTTCACATACTGGTTCGTGACGATCGTGTACTCGGGTGCGTACTTCAGTATACCGGCAAGATACCGTTTCGCCACCAGGGAGAGGTTGTGCCCATCGGGATCATCGGGGTCGAAGAATGCGTTGTTGCCCTCCTCGTCGAAAAGCGACTGGTGGAGATGCATGCCACTCCCGCTCTCGCCGTTGATGGGCTGGGGCATGAACGAGGCATGGACGCCCTGCTGTATCGCGATCTCCTTGGCAACCAGCCTGAAGGTCATGACGGCATCGGCCATGCTCATGGGGTCTGAGTAGCGCAGGTCCACCTCCTGCTGTGAGGGCGCAGCCTCATGATGCGAGTACTCGACGGGGATGCCCATCTTCTCAAGCGTGAGGACCGTATCCCTCCGCAGGTCATGCGCGTTGTCGAGGGACGTCAGGTCGAAGTACCCACCCTTGTCGATGGGCTCGGTCGAGGTATCGTCCTTGAAATAGAAATACTCCATCTCGGCACCGATGTTCATGCTGTAACCCATGTCGGCAGCCTTGTCCAGCACCCTGCGCAGGGCGAGGCGCGAATCGCCGTCGAACGCGCTTCCATCCGGGTTGCGGATATCGCAGAACATGCGGGCCACCCCGTTGTCCTTGGGACGCCAGGGCAGCACCTGGAACGTCGAGGGGTCGGGGAACGCCACCATGTCCGATTCCTCGATGGGCACGAAGCCCTGGATGGACGACCCGTCGAAACCCACGCCCTCGTCGAACGTCGATTCGAGCTCGGCAGGTGTCACCGCGAAGGACTTGAGGGTTCCCAGCACATCGGTGAACCAGAACCGCAAGAAGTGAATACCCCGTTCCCTCACGGTCTTGAGCACGAAATCCCTTTCAGGCGAGTTGGCCATGATCTCTCCAGTCCTGATGGCGATTGCATGCGCTCACACGTCGTCTGCAATCAACGTTATCCGCTCACGCCACCCGACAACGTCCATGCCGAATGTACACAAAGTATCACATGTCCATGTTTCAATCGCGTTTCGGGGGATGGGAAACCGGTTTTGCGACCGACGGTGCCTCATGGAGACGAGGGCGCTTGTCCCGATGCACGGGTACTTCGACAGGAAATCGGCTCGAATCATCCGGACTCCAAAGCGGTCGCGGTCATGGGAATGCTATATTCGCAGATATCCCTTTCACCAACGGCAAGGAGAACGCGGAGGACGGAAGCGGCGATGGGAAAGATTGCTGACATCTACGGAACCCTGATATTCGATGACCGTGCCATGCAGGAGCGCCTCCCGAGAGCCACCTACAAGGCACTTTCCAGGACCATCAAGGAGGGCACACCCCTCGACCCCGAGCTCGCGAACATCGTGGCGCACTCCATGAAGGAATGGGCCATCGCCCTCGGTGCCACGCATTACACGCACTGGTTCCAACCACTCACCGGCATCACCTCGGAGAAACACGACTCCTTCCTGAACGTGCTGCCCGATGGCCATGCCATCGAGTCGTTCTCAGGCGCTGCGTTGGTGCAGGGCGAGCCGGATGCCTCGAGCTTCCCCTCCGGCGGCATCCGCGCCACCTTCGAGGCACGTGGTTACACGGCATGGGACCCCTCCAGCCCCGCCTTCATCAAGGACGATGTCCTCTGCATCCCCACCGCCTTCGCCTCCTACACGGGCGAGGCGCTCGACAAGAAGACCCCCCTGCTCCGCTCGATGGAAGCCATCTCCCAGCAGGCATGCGCGGTCTTGAGGCTCTTCGGGATCGACGTCCCCCAGGTGCATACGACGGTCGGTCCGGAGCAGGAGTACTTCCTCATCCCCGAGGAGAGCTACGAGAAACGCCAGGACCTCATCCTCACCGGCCGCACGCTGTTCGGGTCATCCCCCTGCAAGGGGCAGGAGCTCGAGGAGCATTACTTCGGTGCCATACGCCCCACGGTGAACGAGTTCATGAAGGAGCTCGACGAGGAACTCTGGAAGCTCGGCGTACCCGCCAAGACCAAGCATAACGAGGTGGCTCCCTGCCAGCACGAGCTTGCACCGATCTTCTCGACGGGCAACGTCGCCGTCGACCACAACCTCCTCACCATGGAGATGATGAAACGCATCGCCTCGCATCATGGCCTCGTCTGCCTGCAGCACGAGAAGCCCTTCGCGGGGATCAACGGCTCCGGCAAGCACAACAACTGGAGCCTGGCGACCGATGACCTGAACCTCCTCGACCCAGGTGACACCCCCCAGGACAACCTGCGCTTCCTCGTCTTCCTCACCGCAGTCATCACGGCGGTCGATGACTACCAGGACATCCTGCGCGCTTCCGTCGCATCTGCGGGGAACGACCATCGCCTCGGTGCGGACGAGGCGCCCCCGGCCATCATCTCCATCTTCCTCGGCGATGAGCTCGATGGGGTCGTGCAGGCCATCATCAACGGTCGGATCTACCATGGTGCCGGCGAGGTCCATATGGATCTCGGGGCGACCATCCTCCCCAACCTGCGCAAGGACAACAGCGACCGGAACCGCACCTCCCCCTTCGCGTTCACGGGGAACAAGTTCGAGTTCCGCATGCCAGGTTCCCAGATGAACCTCTCCGACTGCAACACGGTCCTCAACACCGCCATCGCCAAGTCGCTCAAGGATTTCGTCGATGCCGTCGGCAGCTCCCCTGCCGAGGATTTCGAACGGAACGCGCTCGCCTACATCCGCGCACAGCTCACGGAGCACCAGCGCATCATCTTCAACGGTGACGGCTACAGCGACGAGTGGTCCAAGGAGGCCGAACGTCGGGGCCTGCTCAACCTCTGCTCCACCGTCGATGCGCTCCCGGTCTACCTCGCACCCAAGAACATCAAGCTCTTCACGGACTTCCACGTCCTCTCCGAGGTGGAGCTGCAGAGCCGCTACGAGGTGAAACTCGAGCAGTACGCGAAGCTGCTGCGCATCGAGGGTGCCACGATGTCCCACATGACCAAACGCAAGATCGCACCGGCTGTGAGCCGCTATGCCGGGCAGATCTCCAAGACGATCATCAACACCAAAGCCGCGATGCCCTCGCTCGACACGACGGGAGACGAGAAGCTCCTCACCAAGCTGACC
>OMSY01000006.1 GCA_900313875.1 uncultured Actinomycetes bacterium | reverse complement strand
CGTTTCCGATGATGCGAACTTCTGCCCCAATTGCCGCGCCGAGCTCCCAGCTGTAGCGCCTCAGGCAGCGGACAGCGCCCCCGTGGCGGCACCCGCCCCTGCCCCGCAGCCCGCACAGCCGGTACAGCCAGCGCAGCCCGTGCAGCCGGGATACCAGCCGGTGCAGCAGCAGTTCCCACCCGCCAACCCCAACCTTGCCGCACAGCAGCAGTTCCAGCAGCAGCCGTTCCAGCAGCAGCCCTACAACAACGTCTCACCGGCCGCAGCTGCAGTGCCCAACCGCTCGAACACCTATACCATCATCGCCGTACTGGAGATCATCTTCGCCGGTGGCCTCCTGGCCATCATTCCGCTCATCATGTCCATCCAGTACAAGAATGCGTACAACAGTGGTGACATGGTGAAAGCAGCTCAGAAGGAGAAGTCCACACGTATCGCGCTCATCGTCGTGGGCATCATCGGCGTCCTCGCCACCATCGCGCTGCTCTCCGGAGCGCTTGACTGACGCAGGAGATGGGGCAGGGGACCGATCCCCTGCCCCATCTCCACTCATCCGATGTGGAATCAGTCCTCCTCGAAGAACTCCACATCATGCTCACGCAGGAAGTCCTTGATGACCTCCACATAGATGCACTGACCCACGTGCAGGAACGGCTGGTTGTTGACCGTCTTCTCCAGACCACCGGACTGGATGTGCATGTCCATGATGTCGAAACCGAGATGGAGATGCTTGGTCGAGGACTGCATCCCATAGACGATACCGTCGTCATCGAAAAGCGGTCCTCCGCTCTGGCCCCGCAGCCCCGGTGTCGACATCTCGATGCCGAACACATGGCCTTCGGCATCCGCAAGGTGACGGGTCATCATCCCGTCGATGGGGAAGCGCGGCGTGGCCACACGCCCTTCCTTGGTCCATACGATGTCGTCATGCTCCTCGTCATAGGCAAAGCTCGAGAACTCGGGGAAGGGGAAGCCCAGCCGGCAGAAGAAGTCACCGGGTTCGGCATACGAACCGTCCTGTGCAAAGACAGCATGCCCCTGGTACCGCAGCTCATCCGGCTCGTTGAACTTGATGATCGCAAGGTCGTAGGTGGGATGCACATGGCAGGTGAACCCGGTACCCCCGACCACGCAGTCAACGAAGGTGCTCTTCTGCTGGATGAGCGTGCCGGGACGATACCCATACTCCTTCTCGAGCATCTTGATGGTCGCTTTCCGCTTGCTCGTGGGCGCAGCAGCGACAGCGGCCCTGAACTCAGCATAGCGCTCGTTGACTTTCTCGGAGGAGATGAGCATGTCCACCACATGCTTGCAGGTGATGGCATAGCCATCGTCGTTGACGAAGAACAGGGTGCCCGACCCCGGTTGAATGGTGTCGTTGCGATAGAAACGGGAGATGGTGAGAATGGGGCGGGTGTAACCACCCACTTCCTTGATGGCTTCTGCAAACATGTACGCTCCTCGAGAGTCTGAACGGCCTATCCGCTGGCCCACGCAGGTGGACACGGTCGGTTCCCTCATTGTACGTCGCAGGAAAACGGCGGCGGCCGATTGTAGCCCAACGGCCATCAGAAACCGAGGCTTTCGAGGAACAAGGGAGGAAACATCGGGTGCGTCGCCAGCTCGACCGTCTCCATGCGTCGAGCCGACGCGAGCATCCCGTCACGGGCCCCACATGAGAGAAGGGCAACCGAAGCGCCTTCGATGGCCGTGTTCCCCACGCAGACGATCTTCTTCTCCAAGCACTGCGGCAGCATCCCGATACCGATGACGGAGGAGGGCAGGAGCCCGGTGCCGAACCCACCCGCCAGGCACACCCGCCCGATGTCATCGGCAGACACCCCGAACGCCTCCATGGCCACACCGACCCCTGCGCGGATGGCAGCCTTCGAAAGCTGCAGCGCGCGGACGTCCTTCTGCGTTATGTAGAGGTCATGACCCCTGTCGAAGACGAAAGCCCTCACCCCCGAACGCTCCTCCATGCGCCCCTGCAAGGCTGCAGGCATCTGCACCGGCGAACCCATGAGCCCGCCGTCATCGATGATGCCCTGCCCATGCATCAACGCGAGCAGGTCGATGAGACCGGTGCCGCAGACCCCCGACGGTGGGACACCCCCGATGGTCTTGCTGACAAGCCTCTCGTCCTCAACGCGCACCCGCGAGACCGCCCCGGGAAACGCAGGCATGCCACAGGCGATGCCCACGCCCTCGAACGCAGGACCGGCAGCCACCGAGCAGCAGAGCGCCCGGCCGGCATCCGCGATGACGATCTCACCGTTGGTTCCCACATCGATGAACAGGTCCGGCGAGCCGTCTGCCCCCAACTGCACAGCCAGGACACCGGCCGCGATATCGCCGCCGACGTTGCCCGCAAGGACGGGGGCGAACCAGGCGGGCGCCAAGCCGGACAGGAACCCGTGGGAATCACCGAACAGGGAAACGGGCTCGAACGGCGCCTGCCCGAGGGAAACCGGGGAGATCCCTGCGGCGATATGCTGCATCACCGTGTTGCCGACGACCACGGATGCACGGATATCCCCATAGCCACGGGATATGCGCGCAAGCATCCCCTCAGCCAACCGGGCACATGTCCGGACGAGCGCCTCGCGCATCTCGGCCAGCCCGCCCTCACGTGCCGCATCGATACGGCTCGCAACCTCATCGCCCCATCTGACCTGCGGGTTCATGCAGGAATCCTGTGCGAGACACGCACCCGAGGCAAGGTCGTGCAACCTGCATGCCAGCGTCGTCGTGCCGATGTCGAACGCCAGACCATAGCCGCCACGGCCATCGGCAGCAGTGCCATCCAGTCCATACCGGTCGAGCAACCGCTCGAACCGGGCCTCGTCGCACCCCGTCTCCTCCATGCCGATTGCGACGGGGTGGCCGAGATGGACGCGCATGCCATCCTCCGCCTCGGTCTGGCATGCCAAAGCATATCTTGTGCCCGCAGGGCCTTCCATCAAGAGCCGACACTGCCCGCATCTTCCCTGGCCCCCACAACGCACCTGGGGTGCAAGCCCCTGCCCGCGCAGCACATCGAGCACCGTCATACCTACCTGGACGGGAACCGAACGCGAAACCCCGTCTTCCAGAAGCACGATGCGCCCGTCCATGCCACCTCCGATATCTCACAAGACATATGACCCCATGATGCACAGATTATCGCATGATTCCCCCTGCCTGAGCAGGCACGACCGCATGCCACTGTAGTATCATGGATTGTTGTCCAGTGTGATTGTCCACAAGGGAGGAGGCAACCATGGCCGATAGCCCGTTCGAGGTCTCCGAACCTGTGCTCGGTTTCGGGTTGATGCGCCTGCCACGCGTCCGTGATGACCGTCATCTGCCCATCGATGCTGCCCGGGTCACCCAGCTGGTCGACCGTTTCATAGCAGCAGGTGGCACCTATTTCGACACGGCGTTCATCTACGGTGACGGCGACTCCGAGCATTGCGCGCGTCAGGCTCTTGTCAGGCGTTATCCCCGCGAGTCGTTCCAGCTGGCGGACAAGCTGCCGTTCTGGAAAGCGGCATCCTACGATGACCTCGGCACCTTCTTCGACCTTTCACGCAGACGTTGCGGTGTCACCTATTTCGATGTCTACCTGCTGCACAGCATCACCCAGAACAACTATGAGAAGGCCGACGAGGTCGAGGCATGGCGTTTCCTGTCCGAACTCAAGGAGCAGGGACGCGCGCTCCGTATCGGGTTCTCCTTCCATGACAGGCCCGAACTCCTCGACCAGCTTCTCACCGAGCACCCGGAAATCGACGTCGTCCAGCTCCAGCTCAACTACATCGACTGGGATGACCCCGAGGTGCAGGCTGCTGAGAACTACGACATCGCCCGCAAGCACGGCAAGCAGATCATCGTGATGGAGCCCGTCAAGGGCGGTGGCCTCGCCGATATGGACGAGGATATCGCGGATATCTTCTACGCGGCAGATCCCGATGCAAGCCCTGCTTCCTGGGCCATGCGCTTCGCGGGCAACCTCGAGAACGTCGCCATCGTGCTCTCGGGCATGAATTCGATCGAGCAGCTTGACGACAACCTCGCCACCTTCGCCGACTTCAAGCCACTCACCATGGACGAGCTCGACTGCATCGACGAGGTCAAGGCGCGCCTGCAGCAGCGGCTCACCATCCCCTGCACGGGATGCCGCTACTGCACCAAGGACTGCCCTGCCGCCATCGACATCCCCGAGTTCCTCAACATCCTCAACGAGTACTACATCTACAGCAGCCCCTCCCGCTGCCAGCATGAATACAACATGATGCTCGGCACCAGCGGGCTTCCCAAGGACTGCATCGGATGCGGCCAGTGCGAGGAGGCCTGTCCCCAGCACCTCGAGATCATCGAGTACCTCAAGGAGCTTGACGGGCTCTGCGGATAGGACAAGGAGCGGGTTCGACCTGCATCACGTGGAGACG
>OMSY01000124.1 GCA_900313875.1 uncultured Actinomycetes bacterium | reverse complement strand
GTGCAGCCGACGACCGGCTCGAGGCCCGCGGCAACGAACCGCGCGATCTCGATGACATCGGCCATGACGCCGCTGGCCGCAGAACCGGCACCTGCGCCCTCGCCGAAGAGCATCGTGTCGCCCACCGCATCGCCCGTGACGTAGATGGCGTTGTAGACTCCGTTGACCCCAGCGAGGGGATGCGTGAGCGGGATCATCGTGGGATGGACGCGGATATCCACGCCGCCCTCGAGACGCCGTGCGATCGCAAGCAGCTTGATGGCATAGCCCATCTGACGTGCCTGCTCGAGGTCGGCGGGAGCAAGCTTGCTGATACCCTCGGTCGGGACCTGGTCGATCGTCACGCGGGAGTTGAAGGCGATGGAGGCGAGGATCGCGATCTTCGCAGCAGCATCATGCCCCTCGACGTCAGCGGTCGGGTCGGCCTCCGCGAAGCCGCGCTCCTGTGCCTCCTTGAGCACCACATCGTAGTCCAGCCCATCCTCATCCATGCGGGAGAGCATGAAGTTGGTCGTGCCGTTGACGATGCCGAGCACCGACGAGATCTCGTTCGGGGTAAGCGAATGCTTGAGCGAGGAGATGATGGGGATACCGGCACCCACGGAGGCCTCGAAACCGAGGTAGAGGTTCTTGCTCTCGGCAAGGTCGAAGAGCTCCTTGCCGTAACGGGCCATGATCGCCTTGTTGGCCGTGACGACATGCTTGCCAGCGGCCAGGGCGTCGCGGATCACGCTGAGGGCGAAGCCCGTACCACCGATGAGCTCGATGACGATATCGATGTCGGGATCTGCATAGATCTCCTCTGGAGACCGGTACAGGTCGACGATACCGAGCCGCTCGGCCTCCTCAGGGCCCCTGGCCGTGCACGCCACGAGCTCGAGGTCGACCCCTTGGTGACGCTTGAAATCATCGGAATGCCTCTTCAGGATGTCGACGACACCACCGCCGACGGTACCGAGTCCGAAAAGTGCGAGCCTGATCTTGCGCATGGTCCTCCTATCGTCGGGATCCGGACCCGGGAACACCCGAGGCGGATGATTGCGGTTGTGGGGATTCAGTATACCCCACAACCGCTGTGAAACGGCTTGGACGTCGCCCCCTGTCGCAGCATACCTACAATACCTACATCTTGACTGGGGCACTCACGCCGAGCAACGCAAGCACGAGACGCAGCACGATACGGCTTGCATCCAGTGCACAGAGCCGCGCATCGGTGAGGACCCGGTCATCGGTAAGCACATGACAACGGGTGTAGAACTGATGGAAGGCCCCCGCGAGGTCCGCAGCGTAATGCGTGAGACGGAAGGGCGCATAGTCCCGTGCGGCCCCTGCGACGACCTCCCCGAACTCGGAAAGCTTTCGCATGAGCGCCAGTTCCTCGGGGGCGATGAGAACCGACAGGTCGGCCCTGTCGGGGATGAGGGTCGACGCAAGCGCGTCCATATCGCAGGTCGCCGCCTCCTCATCGGGCACCTCGCCCGCCTTGCGCAGGATCGAGCAGATCCGCGCATGCGCATACTGCACATAGAAGACTGGGTTGGTGGAATCCTCCTTCTTCGCGACCTCAATGTCGAAATCGAGGGCCTGGTCGGTGGAGCGCGAGATCATGAGGTAGCGCGTCGCATCCCGACCGACCTCGGTGAGCAGCTCCTCGAAGGTGATCATGGTCCCGGTCCGCTTGGACAGGCGCACCGGCTTGCCATCACGCAGCAGGTTGACCAGCTGACCGATGATGACATCGAGCTTCCCGCCGTTGCCGAGCGCCGTGCAGGCAGCCTGCATGCGCGTGACGTATCCATGATGGTCGGCACCCCAGATGTCGATCACACGGTCGACGCGCGTGAACTTGTCGAAATGATAGGCGATGTCCGGAGCGAAATAGGTATAGCCGCCATCCGCCTTCACGAGCACACGGTCCTTGTCATCCCCGAAGTCGGTGCTCTTGAACCAGGTCGCACCCTCCTTCTCGTAGATGTACCCGCCCTCACGCAGGAGGCCTATGGCCCTCTCGATGGCATTCCGGCCCTCGGCATCCTTCTCGTACAGCGAACGTTCCGAGAACCACGTATCGAACGTCACACCGGCCTGCTCGAGCACCTCCTTCATATGCGCGAGCACCTGGGTGTAGGCACGCTCCTTGAAATAAGCCTCCCGCTCGGCCTCCGTGCGTTCCGCCCACGTACCGCCCACGTCCTCGAAGATCTCGCGGGCGATGTCGATGATGTAGGCACCACCGTAGGCGTTCGCGGGAAACTCGATGGTCTGCCCACAGAGCTCGAGGTAACGCAGGGACACCGACTCGGCGAACAGGTCCATCTGGTTGCCGGCGTCGTTGATGTAGAACTCGCGCTCGACCTCGTACCCAGCATGTGCGAGCACGTTGGCGAGCGAATCGCCGAGCGCAGCCCAGCGCCCGTGCCCCACATGCATGGGTCCGGTGGGATTGGCAGAGACGAACTCGACCTGTATCCTCTGCCCTGCGCCGAGATCGCATTTGCCGTAGTCACCACCCTGGGAGCGCACCTCCTCCAGCACGCGCTGGAGACAGGAGGGGGCAAGGCGCAGGTTGATGAAGCCCGGGCCCGCGACCTCGACGGACTCGATATCCTCGTTCTCCTCGATGTGCGCGGCGACGATCTCGGCAATCTGGCGCGGGTTCATCCTCGCCTGCTTGGCAAGACGGAGCGCAACGGTGGTCGCCCAGTCCCCATGCGCCGCCTCACGCGGTCGCTCGACAGCAGGGTCCGGTAGGGAGTCGAGGGGAAGCTCCCCCGCATCCACTGCCGCCTGGAGGGCGGATGATACGACACGTTCCATGAGTTCGCGCACGGGAATGCCTTTCACGTGAGGGGTTGCCGGTACACGCAGCATAACCCAAGCGCCTGCACCCTGTCGGTCCGAATCTACTTGTGGTATGGCTCGCCACGTGAGATTCGGGCACAGCGATACAGCTGTTCGAGGAGGACCACGCGGGCAAGGTTGTGCGGCAATGTCATCTTGCCGAACGAGAGGCGCTCGTCCGCACGCGACCTCACCTTATCCGAAACTCCGTACGACCCCCCGATGACGAAGGAGAACGTCCCGTGGCCAGAGAGCTTGAGGTCGTCAAGATGCTCCGAAAGCTGCTCGCTGGAGTATTGCCTGCCATCGATATCGAGAAGCACCACATGTGAAGATGCCGGGAGGGTGCCAAGGATATCGGCCGCCTCGCGCTCGAGCACGTCCGCCACATCCCCCCTGCCCCTGGCACCCCTGTCGGGAACCTCGATGATGCGCAGGTCGAGGTAGCCGGAAAGACGCTTGGCATACTCCGCACAAGCATCTTTCCAGAACCGTTCCTTCAGCTTGCCGACTGCGACGATGGAGACCTTCATGCCGCGGCGATGGACTCGGCATCCGGGCTCGATGACAGGTCATAGGCACCGGGACGGAAGCTGAACCCACCGGACGAGCCGCTGTTACGAGAATCCCGCTGCGAACCCGCGTTGTAGCCATTGGCCTCGTCGGTCGCACCCGTCAGGGTCACATCGGCGGTCCTGGTCTCGTCCCCCCGCATGTACTCGATGGATATGGTGTCACCCGGGGACTGCGACCGCACCTGGATGACCGCCTCGCTCGCCGTGGCCACGGGCGTACCGTTGACCTTCGTGATGACATCGCCCTGCTGCAACCCCGCGTTCGCAGCCGGGGACCCCTCCTCGATCTGCCTGATGTAGGCACCGCTCTGGACCGAGAGGTTGGCCGACTGGTAGTTCTGGCTGTTGACGGTGGCGAGGGACACGCCCATATGGGCATGCTGCACCTGCTCACCGTTCTTGAGCTGCTCCGCCACCTTCATCGCATAGTCGACGGGGATCGCGAACGCGACACCTGAGTTGGAGCCGGATGCGGACTCGATGAGGGTGTTGACACCGATGAGCTTGCCCGAGGAGTCCACGAGTGCGCCCCCGGAGTTCCCGGGATTCACCGCCGCATCGGTCTGGATCATGTTCGCATAGATGGCAAGACCCGTCTCCGACTGCATGCTCGTCGAGCGGTAGAGCGCGGAGATGATGCCGGTGGAGACCGACTTCTCGAGTCCGTAAGGACTGCCTGCAGCGAGCACCCACTCGCCGACCACGAGGTCTGACGAGCTGCCGACCTCGATGGGCGTGAGGTTGCCCGCCTCGATCTTCACCACCGCAAGGTCGCTCGAGGGATCCGTGCCCACGATCCGGGCATCATAGGCGTCCTCGTCGATGTTGACCACGAGATTGCTCGCACCCTCGACGACATGGTAGTTGGTGAGGATGTATCCGTCGTTCGAGATGATGACACCCGAGCCAAGGCCCGATTTCGTCTCAGTCGAGGCGATGTCCGCACCCGTGAAGGGGTTCGTGCCACTCCCCTGTGTGTAGACGTCGATGCTGACGACGGAGGGAAGCACCTTGGCCGAAACCGCCTCGGCAAGGGTCACGTCATCACCCGAGGCGACGATGTTCACGGAACCGTTGTCTGAGTTGGAGACGACGGACGATGGTTTCTTCCCCATGATGAAGTGCATGCAGACGCCACCGAACGCCATGCCGATGAGCGAGGTGACGAGCGGCATGATCACCGAACCGCGCAAGGATGGCCTCCTGCCCGACTTCGCCCGCCTGATCTGGGGGGAGACGGGAATCCGGTCCGTGTTCACGGGAGCCTGGTATGCACTCTGCGGGGGAACGGGCGAACCCTGCGGGGCGGTATCCTGTCGCCGTGCTGCGTCCTGCATCCCCTCATCCTGCCGCGAAGCATCCGGTGCCCCCTGGCCAAATGGAACCTGCTGGCCACTGCTCTCATTGAACATGAACCTCTCCCCTGCGGATAGACGTCCCCGAAAGACGGGGACGATGAACGGTCGTCGCTTGCTTTCCTGTGACGATACGCCGAAACCAGCATGGGGGACAGCATCCGTTGGTTTTCCGTCATATCCAGGATGGGAAGCCGATGACAGGGGGACAAGGTCCCCGTCCCGTCCAGCAGCCCACCATCCCATCCCGGTACCAGCCGGACCTCCGCACCACGCCCCCGTCGCCCCATTATCCGCAGCACCCCTCATTGACGGTCACCGGCAGCGGTGCGATAATGGTCCCATGTTTGCAGGGGGGACTACCTCACGGTGGTTGAGAAGGTTGAAACCTGACCCTTTGAACCTGATTACAGTTAACACTGGCGTAGGGAAGCAGCTTCAAAGCATGTGACGTGGGGGGCTTCCGGTCGGAAGCCCCCTTCCTGTTCCATGGCTCCGTACCTCAAGCAAGCGCAGGATGCCGGAAAGCGGCATCCCATCATCGGCTATCCAGACCTGAGGAGGTACGGATATGAAGAAAGTGCTCAGCATCGCGGGCTCCGACTGCAGTGGCGGAGCGGGAATCCAAGCGGACCTCAAGACGTTCTCAGCCCATGGCGTCTTCGGCATGACCGCCATCGTGTCGGTCGTCGCGGAGAACACCGCCCGGGTCATCGACATCATGAACGTCTCAGCCGAGATGATCGGCGAGCAGATCGACGCGGTGTACGAGGACATCGTCCCCGACGCCGTCAAGGTCGGCATGCTCTCGGCCGCGCCGCAGATGGAAGCCGTCGCCACCAAGCTCATCGAGCATGGCAGCGTGAACGTCGTCATCGACCCGGTCATGTTCGCCAAGAACGGCGACCCGCTCATGGACTTCGGCTCCATCGACACCCTGATCGAGAAGATCCTCCCCCTCGCGGACGTGCTCACCCCGAACATCCCCGAGGCGGAGCACATCGCCAAGATGAAGGTCGAGACGACCGGGGACATGGAGAAAGCCGCGGAGATCATCCACGCCATGGGGTGCCGCAACGTGCTCATCAAGGGCGGCAACCACATCCCCGATGCCCAGGACCTGCTGTTCGACGGAAGCACGCACCATCATTTCAAGACCCGGTACATCGAGACGCAGAGCACGCACGGCACCGGCTGCACCTACTCCTCCGCCATCGCCTCGAACCTCGCGATCGGATACCCCGTGGAGGAGGCGGTCAGGCGTGCAAAGGATTACGTGACGACCGCCATCGAGCATGCCCCGAACATCGGCCACGGCTGCGGGGCCGTACACCATTTCTGGGACCTGTACCGCGATGGACTGCAGAACGCCGCACGCGAGGACTACTGATCTCCGGCAACGATCTCGCCCGCACCCCTTGACCGAGGAGGGTCAGCCATGGGATTCGACAAATCCAGCATCGACTATTCGCTCTATTTCGTGACCGATCGCGACCTCATGAGCACCGATACGCTCGAGGAGGCCGTCTCCGCAGCCATAGCCGGCGGCGCGACGGTGGTCCAGCTCCGTGAGAAGACGGCGTCGAGCCTTGCATTCCTCGAGGTTGCCCAGAGCATCAAGGCGATCTGCGATGAACATGACGTGCCCCTCATCATCAACGACCGCATCGACATCGCCCTGGCCGTCGGCGCTGCCGGCGTACATGTGGGACAGAGCGACATCCCCGCCGATATCGTGCGCAAGGTCATCGGCCCCGACATGCTGCTCGGCGTCTCCGCAGCGAACCTCGCCGAGGCGAGGAAGGCGGTGGACGACGGGGCGGACTACCTCGGCGTGGGAGCCATGTTCGTCACCGCGACCAAGACGGATGCCGATTTCACGAGCATCGACGAGCTCAAGCGGATCCGCGCGGAGGTCGACATCCCCATCGTCGTCATCGGCGGCATCAACGCCGAGCGCATCCCCCTGTTCAAGGGAACGGGCATAGACGGACTCGCCATCGTCTCCGCCATCATCGCACAGCCCGACATCGAACAGGCCGCGCGCAACCTCAAGATGCTCTTCGAGAAGAACAGGTGAGCGAACCATGGGCGTCAAGACCACCGCAGACCCCTGGGCACCGAACGAGCTCTGGGACCTCTACGACAAGGACCGGAACCTGACCGGTGAATTCATGCGCAGGGGCCTCAACATCCCCGACGGCTACTACCACATCATCGTCTCCTCCTGGATCCGCAACAGCCAGGGGCAGTACCTCATGTCGTTGCGTCATCCGAACAAGAAGCTCTACGGAGGGCTGTGGGAATGCACCGGCGGCTGTGCGGTAGCCGGCGAGACGAGCCTCGAGGGTGCGGTCCGCGAGGCATACGAGGAGCTCGGCATCACCCTCGACCCCGGCACCGCGCGTCTGATCTACCATACCCGCCGTGACCGCTGGCAGGATTTCTACGATGCCTTCCTCTTCCAGAGCGATGCGAGCATCGACAGCCTCAGGCTGCAGGAGACCGAGGTGGCCGAGGTGCGCTGGATGACCAAGGGCGAGATCATGGACATCGAGAACCAGGGAAAGCTCTATCCCCTGGTCTCCTATTACAAGGACGTACTGGAATGACGGGAAGACGGGCGATACCGTATACCGGGTAGCGCGAACGGGGGACGGGCGAACGAGGGAACGGGGGATTGTTGTACCTGCTCGCCCGTCCCCCGTTCGCGCTACCGTCGATCAGCGGTACTGATACATATGATCGAGCGGACCGGAACCATGCCCGAGGTAGAGCCCCGCACCGATGGCGCCGGTCAGGTATTCCTTGGCCTTGCGGATGGCGTCCACCTCCTCGGCACCGAGCGCAAGGTTGCAGGCGATGGCACTCGACAGCGTGCAACCGGTACCATGGGTGTTGGGGTTGTCGATACGCTCCATGGACACCCAGGTGGTCTCGACGGTCTTGCCCACGCCCTCCTCATCGACATACGAGTAGATGAGGTCGGAAGCCTCGTCATCCAGATGCCCGCCCTTGAGCAGGATCGTGACATGGCCCCAGTAGCTGCCCCCCTCGCGCTTGACCTGGCTGATCCGCGCAGCGATGATCGAGGCGGCCTTCACCATATCATCACGGTTCCTGATGGCCATCCCCGAGAAGACCTCCGCCTCGGGGATGTTGGGCGTGACGATGTCCGCCATGGGCAGGAGCCTGTCGATGAGGACCTGCTGTGCCTCCTCGGTGATGAGCCGTGACCCGGTGGACGAGATCATCACGGGATCGAGCACGATGTTCCGTGGACCATGGAAGGCGAGCTTGTACGCGATGGTCTCGATGATCTCCGAATTGGACACCATCCCGATCTTGACCGCGTCAGGATAGATGTCCGAGAAGACGCAATCCATCTGCTGGGCGACGATCTCCGCCGAGGCATCCTGGATGCTCGCCACCTTCATCGTGTTCTGCGCGGTGAGTGCGCAGATGACGCTCATGCCATAGAGCTTGTGAGCCGCTATGGTCTTGAGGTCTGCCTGGATACCCGCTCCGCCGCTGCAATCGGAACCAGCGATGGTGAGCACGGTCGGAACCTTATACGTCATGTCTTCCTTCTCAGCCCTCGGATACATGGTCGTATCATTTTACCAGTGTGCTTCCGTACGAGTAGATGATACCCCTATCAGAGCATAGCAAGCGGTCGGTTTCGGATGTGGCCTGATGGCAGGGTCATGCCTCCGGGACGCACTCCTCCTCGAGCATGCGGAGGAATGCCTGTTCGTCGAGGACGGGCACCCCGAGCTTGACCGCCTTGTCATACTTGCTGCCGGCCTTGTCCCCGGCGATGACGAACGAGGTCCGCGAGCTCACGCTACCCGTCACCTTGGCACCGAGCGCACGCAACCGTTCGCCGGCCTCGTCGCGCGAGAGCCCGCTCTGAACGAGCGTCCCCGTGAGCACGAACGTGAGCCCCTCGAACGGATGCGGTCCTTCCGCGGCGGTCGTCGCCTCCGCGAAGGCGAACCCCCGCTCTCCGAGACGCCTGAGCACGTCCCGGTTGTCGGGTACAGCGAGGAACTCCTTGACCGAACGGGCGATCACCTTCCCGATGCCCTCGGTGGTGGCAAGGTCCTCCTCCGTGGCATCGTCCAGCGCCTGCAACGAGGGGAAGGCGGCGGCAAGCTGGGCTGCGACCGTCTTGCCCACATACCGGATACCGAGCCCGAACAGGACGCGCGCATACGAGCGGCGCTTGGATTGCTCTATCTGCCTGACGAGCTTCGCGGCCACGGTATGACCAAGCCGGATCGGCTCCCCCTCCTTGTTGACGCGCCCCATGTCGAGAGAGGCGAGCTGCCCCTCGTCGAGCAGGTAGAAGTCGGCGACATCCCTCACGAGCCCCTGCTCGAGGAGACGTGCGATGAGCTCGGTTCCCATCCCATCGATATCGAGTGCCCCTCGGCTCGCCCAATGCACGAGCCGTTCCTGTGCCTGCGCAGGACAGTCGAGCGAGACGCACCGGAATGCGACCTCATCCTCGCCACGGGTGACCTTCGAGCCGCAGGAAGGACAGGTTTCGGGCATGCACCAGACCTCCGCACCATCGGGGCGCAACGAGAGCACGGGGCCGACCACCTCGGGGATGACGTCACCCGCCTTGTGGATGATGATGGTGTCACCGATGCGCACGTCCTTGCGATGCACCTCATCGAGGTTGTGCAGGGTCGCCCGTGCGACCGTCGAGCCAGCGACGCTCACCGGGTCGAAGACCGCGACCGGCGTGAGCACGCCCGTGCGACCGACCTGGACGGCGATGTCGCGCAGCACCGTGGTCTTCTCCTCGGGAGGGAACTTGTAGGCGATGGCCCATCGTGGGGCACGCGCCGTGAAGCCAAGCTGCGCCTGGAGGTCGAAGGCGTTCACCTTGACGACCACCCCGTCGATGTCGTAGCCGAGCGAGTCACGTTGCCCGGCAGCCTCCTGGCAGAACCTGCGGACCTCCTCGGCGGTGCTGCAAAGGGCGACGGATGGGTTCACCGAGAACCCGAGCCGGTCCAGCCAGTCGAGGAATCCCCGCTGCGTCCCCACCGGTGCCACCGACATGTCCGCGATGGCATACATGAAGGTGGCCAAGCCACGCCCGGCAGTGACCGCAGGGTCCTTCTGCCGCAGCGAGCCCGCAGCGGCATTGCGCAGGTTGGCGAAATGCTTCGGTGCTGCGATATGCGAG
>OMSY01000040.1 GCA_900313875.1 uncultured Actinomycetes bacterium | reverse complement strand
CCCTTTGGTTCCCGGTACCCTTTGGTTCCCGGAACCGAAAGCCGGTCATGGCAACAAGACACGAGACGCACGCTGATGGGGAGGAATCCGAATGGCAGATGAGGCAACTCGCACGGCGAATGATGCCTCCGAGAGGGGAACTGGCCCTGCAGCGGAGGGGAGGAGCACGGTCGCACGATCTACCGCGATGATCTCCGCTGCCACCCTGCTCTCGCGCGTCACCGGTTTCCTGCGTACCTGGGCCTGCGCGTTCGCACTTGGGAACACCCTGCTCACCTCCGCTTATCAGATCGCGAACTCGGTCCCGAACATGCTCTACGAGCTCGTTGCCGGCGGCGTGCTCTCGACAGCGTTCCTGCCCATCTACCTCTCACAGCGCAAGGAGCACGGCGAGGATGGCGCAAACGCCTACGCGGCGAACCTCCTCAACCTCTTCGTCTCGGGACTCTTCGTCATTGCGGCGCTTGCGACCATCTTCGCACCGCAGGTCATCAAGACTCAGACGTTCGTGACCGGCGGCGAGGACGCCGAGATGGCGACGTTCTTCTTCCGTTTCTTCGCTATCCAGATCGCGTTCTATGGAGCGAGCGCCATCGTCTCCGGCGTGCTGAACGCCAACAAACGCTTCCTCTGGCCAGCACTCGGCCCGGTGTTCAACAACCTGATCGTGATTGTGACGTTCTTCGGGTTCGTGCCACTCTCGCACCTCAACCCCGGCCTCGCCAAGGTCTGGCTTGCCACGGGCACGAGCCTCGGCGTGGCGATGCAGGTCATCGCACAGCTTCCCAGCCTGCGCAAGAGCGGTTTCCGGTTCCGCCACGGCATCAAGCTGCGCGGGTACGCTCTCGGCGAGACCGCGCGCCTCGCCGTTCCCGCCATCATCTTCACCGCGGTCAACCTGGTCTGCGTCTCGGTACGCAACGCCTTCTCGCTGGGGGTTTCGGAGATGGGACCCTCGACGTTGTCGTATGCGTGGCTATGGTACCAGCTGCCCTATGGGGTGCTCGCCGTGGCACTGTCGACCGCCATGTTCACGGAGATGAGCTCGTCAGCTGCCAAAGGAGACCTGTCGGCATTCAGGGACAACGTCCGTTCGGGACTGCGCGGGACCTTTTTCCTCATCATCCCGATGGCGACGTTGCTCTACGTGATGTCATCCATGCTCGTGACTCTGTATCATGCAGGACGCTTCACCGCCGATGACATCGCGATGGTGGCGCAGGTACTGCGCTGGTGGGCGGTGTGCCTCCCCTTCTACGCCGGATACATGTACCTTTACTTCGCCTTCAGCGCGCGAAAGGACCTCATGACCGTCACGAAGGTAAACACGCTGATCAGCCTGCTGCAGATGTCGCTGTATGCACTGCTCACGATGGGCGTCGGGAGCTGGAGCGGACTCGGTCTCATCGGCATCCCCATCGCCGACATCTGCTTCTTCTCGCTGATGTTCATCGTGCTCTACCTCATCCTGAGAAGGCGCATCGGTTCCTTCACGAAGGGCGATCTCCGTGGCCTGCTCGCACGCGTGCTCGTCGCCTCCGCAGCAGGAGGTGGGATCGCCTACGGACTCAACCGCCTGCTTGGCCAGACGACCAGCATCGCGGGGGCGTTCATGCACATCCTCGTCGCCGGTGGATGCGGCCTCATGGTCGTCTACGGTATCTGCGCCCTCCTCAAGGTCGAGGAGATGAGCATCTTCACACGTCTCATCGGACGGTTTCGGCGCGGATAGGATAACAAGGTTCCCCGGATAGCAAGGTTCCCGGAACCTAAGGCCAGCCTAACCAGCGCCATTCGGTACCGGGAACCAACGCGGCCATTCGGTACCGGGAACCAACGCCCCGGGAACCAACGCCATCCGGTACCGGGAACCTAAGGCCAGCCTAACCGGCAAACCGTCCCGGAAGCCGGCGTCAGTGCGCCTTCGTCTCCTCAGCCGAGGCCAGCAGCGCCCGCGCATGCTCGAGCGAAACCGCACCATCATCCCCGGAAAGCATGCGGGCGATCTCGGCAACCCGCTCCTCCCCTTCGAGCATGCGCACTCCCGTCACGGGCATGCCCCCAGCTGCAGCCGTCTTCTCGACGAGAAGCTGCGCATCGGCGAAGACCGCGACCTGGGCGAGATGCGTCACCACGATCACCTGATGCGTCGCGCTCAGCCGTGCAAGGTGCTCTGCCACGAGCGTCGCCGTCGAACCACCGATGCCGGTATCCACCTCGTCGAAGACGAGCGTCCCCGCAGCCGCGACATCGACTTCCGAGATGAGCGCGAGCATCACACGCGACAGCTCACCGCCCGACGCGATCCTCGCGAGCGGGCGCGGGGCCACGGCGGGTCCCGGCGAGTACAGCAGCTCGAGATGCTGTGTGCCCTCACGTGTCCATGCGGAACGGGGCAGGTCGCTCACGCCCATCGTGAACGATGCACCGCCCATCGCAAGCGCCGTCGTGGCCGCGGTCAGCGCATCGGAGAAGGCATCGACCCCCTCGCCCCGTACACGCGCCAACGCATCCGCAGCCGCGACGAGTGCCTTCTCGGCCTCCCCGACCCTCGCCTGCGACTCCTCGAGCGCCTCGTTTCCCTCTTCGGCAAGCGTCAGCGTGCGCCTTGCATCCGCTGCACGGGCAAAGACATCCTCGATGCCCGGGCCATACCGTTTGCACAGCCCGTCAAGCGCCGCCAGCCGGTCCTGATACCGTACCAGCACCTGCGGGTCGTATTCGAGACTGTCCCGATAGGCCCGCAGGTCACTCGACAGCTCCTCGACCTGGACGAGGATGTCATCCGCCATCTCGGCGAACCCATCGAGCCGCTTGTCGATGCCACTCTCCCGGCCGAGCTCCATGGACACCTCGGCAAGCGCATCCTCCACGCCGCCTTCACGACGCAGGACCTGCAAGGCGCTGGAGGCCGCCTGCGCAAGCGCGTCGGCATGCTCCAGCTTCGGCAACGCGGCTTCGAGCTCCTCGTATTCCCCCTCATAGGGGTTCACGGCATCTATCGCCTGCAGGGCAAGACGTGCAAGCTCACGTTGCTCGATGCTCGCGGAAGCCGCGCGAACCAATGCCGCATGCTCCGCGCATGCCGCCGCATGCCTGTCGAACGCCTCCTCATAAGCATCCCTCGTCCGAAGGGCCTCCTCGCCGATCCATGCGTCGAGGAACCTCACATGGGAAGCGGTCTGCAGCAGGACCTGCTGCTCGTGCTGACCATGCAGGTCGAGCAACGGACGCACCGCCCGCGCCAGCTCCGCAACCGTGCAGCGCTTGCCATCGAGCATGCAGCGACTCCGCCCAGAGGCGGCTATCAGGCGCTGCGCAAGGAGCCTGCGGCCATCATCCAGGGCGAACGTGCCCTCGACGGAAGCAGAACCCTCGCCATCGCGCACCATCGAGGAATCCGAACGCTCCCCCGAGAGCAGACGCAGCGCAAAGAGAAGCGCCGTCTTGCCCGCACCGGTCTCACCTGAAAGCACGGTGAGATGCGGCGAGAAGACGAGCGTGGCGTCGGCCACGAGCGCGATGTTCCTCACGACAAGCTTCTCGAGCACGTTTCCCTCACCTCACGACCGGTCACTCAGGACAGGAACGTCCGCGCGCACGAACGGTAGAACGTGTCCGCCTTGGGCTTGAGCAGGATCACATCCGCTGGACCACGGCGTATGGAGATGGCCGAGTTCCCCCCATCCCCGGCCTGCGTCATCTTCCCATCGACGAACAGATGCACATCGGATGAGGTGGTGTCCTGGCGCACGATGCCCACCACATCATCGCTTCCGCAGACGACCGGCCGTGCCTTGAGCGTATGCGGTGCGAGCGGGACGATCAGGGGACCACGATGCTCCGGGGTCACGAACGGCCCTCCCGCGGAAAGCGCATAGGCCGTCGATCCCGTCGCGGTGCAGACGATGATCCCATCCCCACGCATCGTGAACAGCTCGACGTCGTTGACCGCAAGGGAGAAATCGACCGCCTTGCAGGTGTCCGCATGGAGCACGGCCTCGTTGAGTGCAAAGTAGAGGTCCGCACCCCCTGATGCGTGAAGGACCTCGACGGACAGGGCTGCACGTGGCGAGATGCGCAGCTCGTCACGCATGGCCTGCGTGACGACATCGAACATATCGCCCGCGTCCCCACCGGACAGGAACCCGAGCCGACCGAAGTTGAGGCTCAGCAGCGGGATGCCCGAGAACCCGACGAGACGGGCCGCTCGCAACGTGGTCCCATCCCCGCCGAGCGCGATCACCAGATCGCAGGACCGCACATCCATCGCATGGTCGTGCAGGACCTCCTGCACATGCCCCCGGGCGTCGCGCACCGCATACCATGCCTCGGTCGCCTCGCCTTCCCCATCGGCATCCAGGACGGAGGCACCTTCGATGTGGACCTCCTCGCCCTTGCCCCGCAACCAGTCACCCAACCGCTCGGCTGCATCCCTGCTCTTGGCCATCCCATGGTTGGGCACCAATGCGACCTTCATCGTTGCTCCCTATATGACATCAGATTGTCCCTCCGAGTCCGCTGCACCGTCGGCATGATCGGCTTCAAGACACGTCGTGTGCATTATGCGCCCGTGCGACGACGCCCGCAACGTCAACGACTTGGCCGGCCGCCCCACAGGTCGCCATGAGCAGGAACTCGATGTTGCCCTTTGCACCGGTGATCGGCGAATACGTGAGCGCCTGCGGTTCGAGCCCGTTCTCCCGACATGTCCCGAGCGCACGGATGAGGACCTCCTCGTGGACCGCAGCATCGAGAACGAGTCCCCCCGACCCGATCTGCGAACGATGCGCCTCGAACTGGGGCTTGACGAGCGTGATGAGCGTGCCCTCATCGGAAAGCAGGCGACGGACCGCCCCGATGTAGGAATGCAGGGGTGCAAACGAGATATCCGCCACGGCAAGGTCGAAGGGGGCACCAGCCGCCTCCGGATCGAGCAGGTTGATGTTCGTGCGCTCGAAGAGCCGCACGCGTTCATCGTTGCGAAGCTGCCATGCGAACTGCCCGTACCCGACATCGACCGCACAGACGCTCTTGGCTCCCCGCTTCAACAGGCAATCGGTGAAACCACCGGTCGAGGCCCCACAATCGAGGCAAACGAGACCGGTGGGGTCGAAACCGAAGACATCGAGCGCACCGGCGAGCTTCTCTCCCCCGCGGGAGACGTAGCTGCCGTGGGACTTGAGGCGCACGACCGAATCCACCGGGATACGCGCAGCACGGCTGTAGAGCGGCTCATCATCCACATACACCTCGCCTGCGAGGATGGAACGCTGCGCCTGCTCCACATCATCGAAGAGCCCCCGCGCGACGCAGAGGTCATCGAGCCGTGTCTTCTTGACCGCCATCGGAACGGGAACCAGGTGACGCTCAGGCCATGAGGGTCGGCAGAGCATGCACGACCTGGGCGGCGATCTGCTCGGGTGCAAGACCGACCGTCTCGAAGAGCTCCTCGATGTCACCCTGTTGAATAAACCTATCAGGTAAACCAAAGGGGAGTACCTTGGTCGCATACCCCTCAGCAGCGACCACCTCGCTGACCGCAGTGCCGAACCCACCGATGAGGCTGCCATCCTCGATCGTCACCACGAGCGAGGTCGAGCGGGCCGCAGCACGTACCTCCTGCACGTCGAGGGGCTTGACCCAGCGCATGTCCACGACACGCGCGGAGATCCCCTCCGCCTCGAGCAGCCGAGCCACCTCGAGCGCACGTCCGACCATGTGGCCGACGGCCAGCAACGCGACATCCGAACCTTCGCGGAGCAGACGTGATTCGCCAACCGGAAGCATCTCGGGTGCCGTGGTCGATGAACCGTCCGTTGCACCACGGGGATAACGGATGGCGACGGGACCGTCGAGGCGGAGCGCGGTATGCAGCGCCGAGGCGAGCTCGGACGCAGACGATGGTGCGATGATCTTGAAGTTGGGGATGCTGCGCAGGTAGGCAAGGTCGAAAGCCCCATGATGCGTGGGGCCGTCGGCACCGACGAGACCCGCACGGTCGACGCAGAAGACGACATGCTGGTTCTGCAGCGCGACGTTGATGACGGTCTCGTCGAAGGCCCGCTGGAGGAACGTCGAGTAGATGGCGACGACCGGAAGCTTGCCACCGAGGGCGAGTCCGCTTGCGAACGTCACCGCATGCTCCTCGCAGATCCCGACATCGAAGAACCGTTCCGGGAACCTCTTACCGAAGGCGTCGAGCCCGGTCCCGGAGGGCATGGCCGCCGTGATGGCGACGATATCGGGGTTCTCCTCAGCTTCGGCGAGCAGTGCATCGGCGAACACCTTGGTGTAGCTTGGGGCGCCCGGTTTCTTCTTGAACTCGCCGGTTGCGATATCGAAGGGTCCGATGCCATGGAACAGGTCGGGTGACTCCTCCGCCGGCTTGTAACCAGCACCCTTGTGGGTCATCACATGGATGAGCACGGGGCGGTTGAAATCATCTGCAGCGGCGATCACGCTCTCGAGCGCTTTCTCATCATGTCCGTTGACCGGCCCGAGGTACTTGATGCCGAAATCCTCGAACAGCATGCCCTCCGCAAGCATACCGCGCTTGAGGGTCCCCTTCATGGTCTTGCTCGCGGACAGGATGGCCCGACTCACCGGATTCTCGGTCTCGGCGAGCTGACGTGAAAGGTTCTCGTTGAGGTTGATGTAACGCAGGTTGGTGCGCAGGTCGGTGAGATACTGTGCCACCGCACCGACGTTCTTGGAGATGGACATGCTGTTGTCGTTCAAGATGATGGTCATCTTGGTCCGATGCTGCCCGATCTGGTTCATGGCCTCGAGCGCGAGTCCCGCCGAGATCGAGCCATCCCCGATGACGGCGACGATGCGTTCATCGGTGCCACGGAGGTCGCGTGCGATGGCCAGTCCAAGCGCCGTCGAGAGCGAGTCACTCGCATGACCGGCATCGTGGGCATCGTAGACGCTCTCCTCGCGCTTGGGGAACCCGGAGATGCCCCCGAAGGTGCGCAGGGTGTAGAAATCCTTGTAACGACCGGTGATCAGCTTGTGCGCATAGGCCTGATGACCGACATCGAAGACGATCCGGTCCTTCGGGCAGTCGAGCACGCGATGCAACGCGAGCGTGAGCTCGACGACACCGAGGGACGAGGCAAGGTGCCCGCCGCGGAGGGACGTGACCGCGATCATCTCGGTGCGCAGCTCGGCTGCCAGGGCCTCGAGCTCCTCGGAATCGAGCTTCTTCACATCTGCCGGTGAGGAAATGTTCGAAAGGATCCTTGGTTCCATGAATAATCACCCGCTTGATCGAGACTGTACGCAGGATGAAACCCGCGTCACCTCATGCGTCTTCTCTCTACCTACCGGTCTCGGTCCATGGGGAATCCTCGGCCCCAGGTGAATCCCCCGACCCCAGCTCGGTCCTGGAACCGATTCGTGATTCCGATTCGGTTCCAGGTTCAACTTGCGAATCCGTTCCGGACGTCTGCGACACCTGTGATTCGGTTCCAGGTTCCACCTGCACATCCGTTCCGGGTGCCTGCGGCGCCTGCGGCTCGGTTCCGGGTTCCCTCTGCAGATCTGATATCGTCGGGGAAGCGTCACCGGGAACCGCGGACTCCTCCTCCAAGGGGTCATTGAATCTCAGCTCGGAGAGTGTCGCGCTCTCCTCAGGTGAGAAGATGGGCTTCTGGACGAGCAGCAGGGCATCGTTCGAAAGCCGCACGGCCTCCTCGTACAGGTCGAGGCTCTTCTCGAGGGAGAGGTCCTTGTCATGCACCTCGTCCGCAATCCTCGCAAGCCGCTCGTTGACCTCCGCGAACGTCGTGGGTTCGGGCGAGGTCTCGCTCATGAGAACGTCCCTTCATCCACATCGGATGCTCCATGCATCGCCTCGGAGACGGCTGCTCCATCTTGCTGCGGGGTGCTTTCCCAATCGATACGTGAAGCCCGGCCGAGGATCCCGTTGATGAAACGGTACGACTCGTCACCGGCGAAATCCTTGGCCAGCTCGACAGCCTCGTTGATGGCGACGCTCTCCGGGATCTCATCGTCGAACGCAAGCTCGTACATCGCGATACGCAGGATGTTGCGGTCGACGACCGGCATGCGCGACAGGGTCCAGTTCTCGGAGATGGAGGCGACCATCTCGTCGATGCGTTCGAGATGCCGGGTCACCCCCTGCACGAGCGCGCTGGCGAAAGCATCGATCTCGCCCATGTCGCTGACATAGGTGCCCTCTTCTATGATGCGCGGCGCAGCAGACGAGCAGATGTCACTCTGGTAGAGGATCTGCAGAGCCTGCTGGCGTGCCTTGCTGCGTTCGTATTGCTGCTTCACGACAAGCCTCGCAGGTCTACTCCGGGTCGACGAAGACAACCCCATCGACATAGACATCGACTGCGGCGATCCTGGTGCCGAGCTGGCTCAGGGCAGCATCGGCAACCGCCTCACGGACCGCACGGGCGACATCGGCGATGCGGTAACCATAGTAGACCTGCAGGCGTACGCTCACGGCAAGTTCTCCCTCGTCGGTGGCACGCGCCTCGATGCCCGAAGGGGTGTTCTTGCTGCTGCTCAACTTCGAACGGATACCGGAGAGGGTATCGGCATACCCGACACCCGCCACACCATCGACGTCCGCGACGGCAAGTCCGACGATCGTCTCTATGACGCCTGCGGAGATGCCGAAGCCATCGACTGTGATCTCATTCTCCATGACTGCCCCCTTTCTACCGCTAGAGCTCCACGCCGTTCATCTCGGTCTCCACGAAATCGGTGTAGAAATCACCGGAGCGGAACACCTCGTTGCGGATGGCGGCGAGATGGAACGGTATCGTCGTCGCGATACCCTCGATGTTGAACTCCTCCAATGCACGCTCGGCAACCCGGAGCGCCTCATCACGGGTGTCACCCCATACGATGAGCTTCGCGATGAGCGAATCGTAGGTGGGGGGGATCATCGCACCGGCACGGATGTGCGTGTCGACACGGACCCCGCAACCACCGGGAAGGTCGAACCGCTTGATCACGCCGGGACACGGACGGAAACCGATCGACGGGTCCTCGGCGTTGATGCGGAACTCGATGGCATGGCACCTCGGCTCGAACGGCGCGCGCGAGGCACAGGCCATGGGCTCGCCCGAAGCGATGCGGAGCTGCTCCTTGATGATGTCCACACCGGTGACCTGCTCGCTCACCGGATGCTCGACCTGGACACGCGTGTTCATCTCCATGAAATAGAAGTTGCGGTCCTCATCGAGGAGGAACTCGATGGTACCGGCATTCTGGTAACCGACCGCACGGACGGCACGCAGCGCGGCATCGCTCATGGCCTCGCGCAGCTCCGGCGTCAGTGCTGGGGACGGCGCCTCCTCGATGAGCTTCTGATGACGGCGCTGGACCGAGCAATCACGTTCGCAGAGGGACACGGCGTTGCCATGCGCGTCCGCCAGCACCTGGATCTCGACATGGCGGGAGCGTGCAAGGTACTTCTCGATGTAGACCTCATCGCTTTCGAACGATGCGGCGGCCTCGGTACGGGCCTGCTGGTAAAGCTTCTCGATATCGTCGGGGGATTCGCAGACACGCATCCCCTTGCCGCCTCCACCGGCCTTGGCCTTGATGAGTACCGGGTACCCGATACGGTCTGCGATCTCGCGTGCATCCTCGGCGGAAAGCACGACGCCATCCGAACCGGGAACGACGGGGACGTTGCCCGCCATCATGGTCTCGCGTGCGCGGGACTTGTCGCCCATCATCGAGATGGCCTCTGGGGAGGGGCCGATGAACACGAGGTCGTTGTCAGCGCACATACGCGCGAAATCAGCGCTCTCGGCAAGGAACCCGTAACCCGGATGCACGGCCTCGGCACCCTTGACCTTGGCCGCCCCGATGATGCGGTCGGGCAGAAGGTAGGACTGGGCAGAGGGAGCCGGTCCGATGCAGATGGAATCATCTGCCATCAACACGGGCAGCGTGTACCGGTCCGCTTCGGAATACACGACCACGGACTCGACACCGAGCTCCTTGCAGGCACGGACGATGCGCAGTGCGATCTCGCCACGGTTGGCGATGAGAATCCTCTTGAACATGTACGCCTTCCTACTCCAGGGGCTCGAGATAGAACATGACGGTGCCGTACTCGACGGG
>OMSY01000004.1 GCA_900313875.1 uncultured Actinomycetes bacterium | reverse complement strand
GACAACCGGCTACAATGGCAAGCACAGCCATCGACACGGGTCCGGGAAGGGGTTGCCCCATGGCCACCATCATCGACTACGTCCGCACCTATCAACACGCTTTCGAGGACCGTCCGCTCAACCGGGTGGACGGTCTCGTCTTCTCCTGGCTTGCCAACATCCGCATCCCCGAGCACGTGCCCGCCACATGCGGCGGGACCGGCATGACGATAGCCGGGTTCGGTGGCCAGGACAACGTGCTCGACCTCGTCGCACCCGTCTATGACCCGACCAGCACGGAGAACCTGCTGCGCGCCTGCGCCGCAAGCCCGCGCTTCGGCAACATCGTCGTATGCCATGCCGTCGACGAATGGTCGCAAACCGCCCAGGAGCAGTTCTCCGCAGTCACGTTCCTGCTGCCCCAGGGCGCCTTCCTCGCGTTCCGCGGCACCGACAACACGATCGTGGGCTGGAAGGAAGACTTCAACATGTCGTTCTGCAGCGCCGTTCCCGCGCAGGAGGCTGCCAGGAGATATGTGGAGCAGATGAGCGAGACGCTCGCATGTCCGCTCTGGCTGGGCGGGCACTCCAAGGGCGGCAACCTCGCCCTCTTCGCCGTGGCCCGCTGCAACCCACTCGCACGTCTTCGCGTCGAACGCTGCCATGTCTACGATGCACCGGGGCTGAGCACGGAGATGGTTGCCAGCTCGAGCTGGGACGACGCGGTCCCCCTCATCCGCCATACCGTTGCGGAGGAATCGTTCATGGGCCTGCTGCTGGACAGCCACGGCGTCGAGCCCGAGGTCGTGCGGAGCAGCAACTCGGGGGTCTTCCAGCATGCACCGCTCAGCTGGATCGTCGAAGGCGATGATTTCGTCGCCTCGGAAGCGGTCACCTATGACGCGTACCGCATCAACAAGCGCCTCACCGCATGGATGGAATCGTTGTCCACGGAGGAACGGGAACGGTTCGTCGAGGTGCTCTTCGACCTCATCCAGACGACGGGCGAGGTCACGGTCACCGGTTTCCTCGACAGCATATCCAAAGGCTCCCTCGATGTGATGCTGCGCAAGCTCGACATCATCCCCGAAGGCGACCGCGCGTTCTTCGTGGGCGCACTCGGGGACCTCGCCGCGACTATGCTGCTGGGCCCGGCACCGAAGAACCCGCAGACACCGGAAGAGCACGTGGAGGTGGCGGCGGACAGGATCGATGACCTCACCGCACGTTTCAACAGCATCTCGTCCAAGCTGGACAAGCTTGTCGGGGAATGACCCTCTCAGCGCTGCGGCCTGCAAGGTAGAATCATCATCCAGTTCCCCATCCCGACGAAGGATACGGACCATATCACGGCGAGGAGGTTCTCCCATGACGAAAGCAAGCACTGACGCACGGAAACAGCAGGGAGCCTTCGCATCGTTCCTGAAGCGCAAGGATATCGAGATCTCGTTCCAGCGCTATGCGATCGACGCACTGGCCGCTATGGCGCAGGGCTTGTTTGCATCGCTCCTCATCGGCACGATCTTCAACACCATCGGCAACCTCTCGGGGCTGACCGCCTTCAACGACATCGGTGCGTTCGCGAGCGCCATGGCAGGACCGGCAATGGCCTGCGCCATCGGCCGCGCCCTCAAATGTCCTCCGCTGGTGCTGTTCTCGCTCATCACCGTGGGTCATGCTGCAAACACCGCAGGTGGAGCCGGTGGCCCACTCGCGGTGTTGGTCGTGGCGATCATCGCCGCCGAGCTCGGCAAGGCCGTCTCCAAGGAGACCAAGGTGGACATCCTCGTGACGCCTGCGGTGACCATCGGGCTGGGTTGCGCGTTGGCCATCCTGGCAGGACCATGGATCGGCAAAGGAGCCATGGCGGTGGGCAACTTCATCATGTGGGCGACCGAGCTGCAGCCCTTCTTCATGGGTATCATCATCGCCGTCGTGGTGGGCATCGCGCTCACGCTGCCGATCTCCTCGGCAGCCATCTGCGCTGCGCTGGGGCTCACGGGGCTTGCAGGCGGTGCAGCCTTGGCAGGATGCTGCGCCCAGATGGTCGGCTTCGCGGTCATCAGCTTCCGCGACAACGGTTGGGGCGGCATCGTCTCCCAGGGCTTGGGCACCTCCATGCTCCAGATGGGCAACATCATGCGCAAGCCCACGATATGGATCGCACCGACCGTGGCATCGGCGGTCGGGGGACCGGTCGCCACCTGTTTGCTGCACCTGCAGCAGAACGGGGCGGCCATCGCCTCGGGCATGGGCACCTGCGGACTCGTCGGCCCGATCGGCGTGTACACCGGCTGGGTTGCAGACGGAATCACGCCCGGTCTCCTCGAATGGGCGGGCTTGGCGCTGGTGTGCGTCATCCTTCCCGCCGTGGTGAGCCTGCTGGTCAACGCAGGATTGCGACGCGCAGGCATCATCCATGATGGGGATATGGCGCTCGAAAGCTAGGGACGCTGCGGTTGGCGCGGGTGCCGGGACCAGCGTGCCATCCGCAGCACGACAGGAGCAGCGGCACGCCATCCGCAGCATGGCGGGAGCAGCACGCCATCCGCAGCACGACAGGAGCAGCGGTACGCCATCCGCAGCATGGCGGGGGGCCGGTACGCCATCGGCAGGGGGGTGCCGGGCCAGCGTGCCATGGCGGCGTCATTTCCCCGGGTTCCCCGGCCCGCCTTATCCCAGCGTCTTCAATCCCTGGGAATACGTGCTCAGCTTGTCCATGTCGGGATCGTGCCTGGAATTCCCATAGATCCGTTTGTCCTCCGCATTCAGCAGATCGAGGACACGGGCCGTGACCGCTTGGACACCGCCCTCGTTCAGCAGGCTGTCGATCTCCTCGTTGCCGAGCCCGATGCCCGAGTAGTCGAAATGCCCGGCGCG
>OMSY01000027.1 GCA_900313875.1 uncultured Actinomycetes bacterium | reverse complement strand
GGTCGAAACCCGTGGGCATCGCGAAGGTGAGGGTGCCATCGTTGCTGAACTGATGCTCGATGTCCTCCTTGAACTTCAGCCGCAGGTTGTAGGTCACGCCATCCCGCACAGCGGCGGTCTCGCCCGGCTTGACCTCCTCACTGTCGACCATGAGCGTGATGTCCGTCAGGAGGTCCTTGATGTTGGTCAGATACTCGGCATCAGTTACGCGGATGAGGTACTTCTCACCGGAGCCCATCTGAACCGTCAGGAGCTCATCGCTGTGGAAAGGCTGGAGGCTGGTCAGAAGCCAGTCCCCGTTGCCCGCATCCAAGGCCTCGGCCGCGACCGCATCCGAGGCGTCGCGATCGCCCACCTCGACCGGCCCCGGCCATCATGAGCCCGATGGTCTCGTCGCTGGGTGGGTCACCGAACGCAAGCGTCGTGCCCTCGGGAAGGATGCCTTCGGCAGCCTCCACGCGGACCTCCAGGGTGAGTCCATCACCCAGGTCCGCCTTCTGGCGCAGGTCCTGCTTGGAATAGGTGCCGACAGAATCAGGACCCTGGTCGGTGCCTGCAGGGGGGCTGCACGGGATCGGGATCGCCCGGCTGCGCGGAGCCGGCATCGGGAGACTGGGCAGATGCGCCATCGTCCAGCTGGGTGGCGCCGGTGGAGGCCTGGGCGACATCGGGTGCGTCGGGCTGGGTGGATGCATCACCGTCCGAGCGGGTGTCGTCAGCGTCGACCCGTACGGACGGGGCGGCAACGGGAACCAAGCTGGGCCCGCTGACACTGGGCAGCCTGATGCCGACCTCGACGCGGGCGGCATCCCGGGACACGGTGAAGGCGGGCATGGTCAACAGATAGACGGCACAGAGGGCCACGATGATGGCCAGAACGACCGTCACCTTCCTGATGGTGGTCCTCCTTGTACGGTCACGCTTCCCCACGGAATCCGTGTCTCCCTATGTGGTATGGGCATTTACCAGCAGTTATTATACGCAGTCGCCATGAAAGGATACGACGGGAATCACGTTTTCGCACAAGATGAACGGAATTGTCGAGAAATGCGAGCTGGCTGGGGGACGAGGTGCGCAGCCCCCCGCGATGGCACACCGCCTCCGTGCCCCCGGGAGCAGCATGCCATCCTCAGCCCTCGGTGACCAGGTCCCCGAGACAGGCCGTCATGTAGAACGGCAGGTAACACACCCTCCGCTCGAGGTCGAGCTCGACGTTCAACCGCGAGAGCACGATACCGAACGGCATGCCATGCTCCTCCGACTGCAGGAGCCGGTCGAGCGCGGCATGCTTGCGCGGGGTGCGCCCCGCGTTGGCCACGATGGGCACCACCTCGCCCGCACGGCTTTCCACGATGAAGTCCACCTCGCCCTCGGAGGAGCACTGATAGTAGAAGGGCTCGAGTCCCGCGGCGACGAGCTCCTGCGCGACCGCGTTCTCGTACACGCCACCCAGGGTCGCTTTGCAATCGCCCAGATAGACCGCACGTGCAACCGAATCCGGATAACGCGACACGAGCATGCCCACGTCGGACTGGTACAGCTTGAACTTCGAGGCCTGCCTCACACCCGCGAACCCGCCCCTCGGCTCGGGAACCAGGTCCACCTTCAAGGCCATTCCGGTATGAACCAACCAGGTAAAATCCTGCTCATGGCGCTCGAACCGGGCGTTCGGGTTGACCGAGTTGATGAGGAACCGTCGCTTCCGGCCCTGGAGCTGTGGGGGGATTTGCGCGAACACGCCCTGCACGTGCGCGGCACGCGAACCCGCCCGCTTCGCGATGTCGTGCTCGTACTGATGGACGAGCGCCTGCTGCAGCTGACGCACCGGGGCCAGGTTGGTGCCGGCGTCGACGAAGCGCTGCACCACGTCCGGCATGCCGCCCACGGTCAGGTAGGTGCGGAACCAGTGCATCATGGCATCATGCACCGACCCGTCGATGGGCTCGAGACGGCCGAACGCGTCCTGCACCGCGTCCAGCATCTCCCGCGGGACGCCGACCGCCCAGCAGAACTCCTCGAAGTCCATGGGGCGCATCATGAGCTCGGCGAGGAAATCCGCAGAGCCGTCGCCGACGGTGCTCCCCTGCGTCGACGCCGGCCTGGCATCACGGCCGAAATCGGACGCGGAGACCATGCCCGAGAGCACGTAGTCGTAGCGCCCATCCTCGACCAGCGACCGGACCATGGCCGTGAGCGCGGGCAACTCCTGGACCCCATCGATGAACACGAGCGCATCTCCGCGCTCAGGCAGCTCCGGGGCGAACAGGACCAGGCGGTTGAGCAGGTCCTGCGGCGAACGCGCTTGGGCGAAGGCACGCAGCGCATCCTTGTTGTCGCGCAGGTCGATCTCCACGAAGCACGCGTACTCGCGCTGCCCGAAGTCACGGATCGCGGTGCTCTTCCCCACCCGACGGGCACCCTTCACGAGGAGCGCCTTCCTGACCGGGCCGCGCTCCTGCTTCCACGCCTCGAGCTGCTTGGTCACCTTGCGTTCGAACATCCCACCGCCCTACCGATGATGTGCAGAATACGGTTTCGTTTGCGTGGTGAGTGTAACATTTCCCGGGCGATGGCGGTGGGCAGGGTGTTGGCCGGGAGGAGGCGGCAACTGAAGGGGATGCAGGGGTGCCCCGCGACGGCGCACTGCTCCCGGGGAGGGATGTGCCATCGCGGGAACGGCGTGCCATCGCAAGGCAGGAGCCATCGCGGGCAGCGTGCCAGCTGGTCTTCCTTACCAGTAGATGATGACCGGCCAGCCGACCTCGATGATGCTGTAGAGCTCCTGTGCACCGCGATAGGGCATGTTGATGCAGCCATGCGAAC
The DNA here is from genome assembly GCA_900313875.1 of uncultured Actinomycetes bacterium. Taxonomy (GTDB): domain Bacteria; phylum Actinomycetota; class Coriobacteriia; order Coriobacteriales; family RUG844; genus RUG844. The sequence continues at coordinate 3,085 of OMSY01000027.1, read as the reverse complement.
CGCCGGACAGATAACGGCTGCCGCCGAAATACGGCTGCCACGTGGCGTCATGGAACCCGACACCGGTGTTGGTGACGCGCATCCAGTACGAGCACGGTGTGACATAGGAGGGGTTGCCGGAGGCGTTGGGCTCGCCGTGCATCACGTACGGGCTCGACTTCTGCGAGATGTAGAAGACGCCCTCGGGGGTCTCGCGTTTGGGTGTCGGGAGGCCGGTCACGACGTCGCTCTCGAACACCACCTCCCCGTCCTGGACAGCCCATGTGTGTTGGTCGGTCAGGCTCACCTCGATGTAGGTATCGCCCCAATCCCGGACCCCCCAGCGGTCGGCGGTCTGCGCGTAGATGGGGTCGCGGGTCTCGAGCAGGTGACCCTCGTATGCCTCGTTGATGGCGTCGATCTCCTCTTTCTGGTCGATCTTCCAGCCGTAGGTACCGCCCTCGACCGTATGCTCCTCGCCATCGGCCGCGATGAACGTGCGAGTGCTCCCCACGGTGTCATGACGCTCCGCGAAATCGGACACCCACTGCTCGAGCTTGTCCTGGTCGAGCTCCGAGGTGCCGTCGTCGTTGACGATCAGCCAATCCTCCGCGACGTTGGCATCAAGGGTGTCGACCTTCTCGTCGAAGGTGTAGTTGATGGCGAACCTGAGATACTTGTTGTAGTAGTCCACCTTGGCGTTGAGCTCGTCGCTCGCCTCGGTGACCAGCGGGTCTATGTAGCAGCCAGCCGCATCGAGGTCCACCGCATCCTGCGCCCCATCGACCGTCGCGACGATGGTCTCGGTGGCCTTGGCGGTGTCGAGGGTGGTGCCGTAGTCGGCAGCCTTCAGGGCGTACTCCTCGCCGTTGTACGCAGGATGGATGTCGCTCGGCTCGCGCATCTTGTAGGGGTCCATGGCGGTCAGCTGCGTGATCGCGCTGCCCAGTGCCTCGGAATCATAGCTGAGGGAGCAAACCTCGCGATGCGGGCTGGTGTACAGGCGTGCGACCCAGCTGTAGGGGTTCTGCTCGGCCAGGAGATCCGCGATCCTGCCATCGTCGGCATAGGTCATGCTGATGGCATCGCCGGAGATGGTCTCCTCCCCGCCCTCGCGTTCGGTGATCGTGAGCTCGTAACCGTCGATGTAGCCCTGGACGAGCCTCGTGGCATCCTCCTGCGAACGCATCGAGCAGTTGATGCCGTCGATGAAGGTGTTGGGCAGGAAATGGGTGTGGAAGAACGCCGCAAGACCGAAATAGACCGCCGCGCAGACCGCCACGACGGCAGCGGCGACGATCGCGCGCTTCTTGCCGCTGACAGGCTCGACCTTGGGCAAAGGAACCACGGAGGCGCCATCCGAACCGGCGGCGGCATCATCCGCTGCGTCCGCGTCCGTTTCCGGGAAGAAGGCATCGAGATGCCTGGAGGAGATGTTGGCATCATCCACGTCGACCTGAGGGGTCTCGGGGGTCTCGGGATCCACGATGGGCACGACCTCGGGTACCCGGGCCGACCAAACCGCTCCGGATGGTTTCTCGACATCGACAGGCGCCTCGACGTCGGTGGATGCCTTGGCGTCGATATCCGCGCCCTCCCCCACGACCTTACCGGCGCGCTTCGCCTCGGTGGCACGGATGCGCGCGACGATCTCGCTTGGGCTGAGCACCTCGGTCTCATCAGCTGACAGGTCGGGCTTGCTGTACACGTCCACGTGCTGCCCGCCCCCGGCCGCACGCTCGCGCAGGAGCTGCGCGAAATCGCTCCGGGAGATGGGGGGAAGCACCTCGGTCTTGCCATCGTCGTCGGCGGACGGGTTGCCGTACTGGAGGTTGTCCGACCATTGCGAGAACCCGTGCGAGGAAGACCCCTCCACCTCGGGCAGGTTCTCAAGGGAGCCGCGCTTCTTGTTATCGGTCATGTGAGGCAGGTCTTTCTGATATCAGAGAACAGTCGAGCTAGCTGGACATGATGGTCCGAAGCATTCTCCTATTATAGCCTGCCAGTTGTCGTGTGGACCCTGAAAAGCGCGCGCCGTGACCCAGGGGTTACCGTCGGACAGGCGAACAGGGGAGGACACCCTGACCCGCCCCGCGGTTGCACGCTGCTCTTCCCACCCACAGGCCGCGGACGGGAGGGGAACGGCATGCCACCGCCGGTGCGCGGGGAGGGCATCTGTGGGGACATCAGCCCTGGCAACGTCAGCGAAGCTGCCTCAGCCGACACCACCGAAGCGGGTGAGCGGCCAAGCGCAGAGCACGAGGCGTCCCACGATCTGCTCATCGGAGACGCATCCGACCGCGGTGTTGCGCGAATCGATGGACGTGGACCTATGGTCGCCCATCACGAACAGCCGGTCCTCGGGCACCTGATACGGCAACTTGATGTTGCATTCGCCCAGGGACTTGTCGGTGACGTACGGCTCGTCGAGCCGGACGCCGTCCACGAACACGTTGCCCTGCCGGTCGATATCGACCCATTGCCCGGAGCTCGCGATGACGCGCTTCACGAGGATCTTGTTGTTGTAGTAGAAGGCGATGACATCGCCGGTCTCGCAGTCCGAGCCCCGCAAAGCCACCACGACGTCGCGGTCCTCGAGGGTGTCGGTCATGGAGTCACCGGAGATGCGCAGGATGGGCAGCACCAGCGTGACGACCAGAACCGCGGCGGCGGCAACGACGATCAGGGAGCGCACGATGTTGAACAGCACGCGAAGGAAGATGCCGTGTTCCTTGCGCCATTGCCTGAACGCATCCCGCAGGACCCTGAAGCTGGCCACGGGGCTCACGGAGCGGAGCTCATCCTTCATGGAAGGCTCGTCGGTCGCGGACGGGACCTCCTTGGCAGGCCCGCGGTCAGGAGGCTCGGGGCCTTGGGACGCAGACTCAAGCTGCACGTTGGCAGGGGCATCCTGCACTGCATCGGAAGACGGCGCATCCTGGGGGACGGCCTCGGGAGTCACCGCATCCTCAAGGGCGGCCGCGTTCTCTGGAGCCGGCGCATCCTGAGGCACGGTCTCGGGGGCGGTCATGTTCTCAGGCAGCTCATCGGGCCACGAGTCTCGAAGGGCTTCATCGGGAAGAGCCTCGGAGGCGTCTTCGGGAAG
>OMSY01000175.1 GCA_900313875.1 uncultured Actinomycetes bacterium | reverse complement strand
TCTGAGACCCGGAGCAACGATATATGAAACGAAGCTGTGCCATTTTAGCATCGGAATTCACTATGATATAGAAGAGTCATCTTTCCGTAAAGAGTAAACGGAAAGAAAATGGTTCGGGAATGGCACGCCTGGGACAGCGGGGACCGGGTCAGCGGGGACCGGTCCCCGCTGTCCCACTGGACACCCGCAGCAGCTGCTGTCCAAGACGGAGGAAATCCCCCTGGGCAAGGGTCTCGCCACGCACCGTGGGTGCAAGCCCTGTGCCCGCGATGATGTCATCGACAGCATCGGCGGGACACCCGCGCGATACGAGATGGGAACGAAGCGAGTTGCGCAGCGTCTTGCGACGTTGCGCGAAAGCGGCATCGGCCATGACCTGGGCAGCGGCTATGAGCTCTTCCGTGATTCCCGCATCCTCGACCTCGGGATCCTGTCCGAACGATGGCGTCGCCCGCTCGAGCCGGATGACCGCGCTGCTCACGCGCGGCGGTGGGAAGAAGCATCCCGGATTCACCTCGAAACGCCTCGTCACACGAGCGCGCAAGCCGAGTTTCACGGTATAGGCACCGTAGGCCTTGGTCCCCGGCTGCGCGAGGATTCGGTCGGCCACCTCGCTCTGCACCATGACCGTGGCCGATTCAAGCAGGGGGAACCGGTCGAAATAGTCGAGTATCAGGGTCGCAGCCACCGCATAGGGCAAGTTGGCGACGAGCATGCGGGGAACCTTCCAGCCATGCTCCGCACACAGCATCTCCACCTCATCCCATGCAAGCGTGAGCGCATCCCCCTTGCGCACGGCATAGCGCCCCTCCGCATCGGCACAGGTTTCCGCAAGCACCGGCAGGAGGTCCTCATCCCGTTCGAGCGCGATGAGCGCGCCGGTGGATGCCAGCAACGCGACGCTCAGCGTCCCGATGCCCGGACCGACCTCGAGCACCGTCCCATCCGGATCGGGTCGGGCCACCTCGAGGATCCGCCCGACCACACCATCGTCGATGAGGAAATGCTGCCCGAACGATTTCTTCGTATGCAACCCATGGCGCTCGAGCACCATGCGGGTCGCACGGGGAGAGGCGAGCGGCGAATGCGCGGTCATGCCGTCCCCTTCCCGACCACCAGCTCGAACCCGAGGGTTCGCAAGGCCGTTTCCTGCTTGGCCAAGGCATCGCTGGACGGAGAGCCTATGACCGGCAGGACATCGCCGAGCCTGAAACCGGCGATGTTGAGCACGCTGCGCGTGATGGTGACGAGCGGCTCGTACCCGAACGGGTCGCCTCCCTCGCCCACCACGACGAGACGGGCCGGTCTCTTGTCCCTGGCCTGCTCACCGTGCACGTACCGTCGTGCCCAGCGTTCCTGGAAGCGGTCGTAGACGGCCTTCAGCTGCGAAGGAGGCCCTGAGAAGTATACGGGCGAGACGACCACGAGCCCATCGCTGGCGTCAAGCGACTGCTTCAGCTGGACGAACGCATCGCCATCCCGCCCGTCGAGCACGCAACCGGGCATCGAGGCATCGAGGCAGGAACCGCACCCGTCGCAACCGAACACGACGTGCTCGGCGAGCGAGAAGACCCCGCAGCGCGCACCCGCCCCGCGCACGCCCTCGGCGACCACTTGCGCGGCCTGCAGGCTCACTCCCCTGCGGGGCGACCCCACGAGCACGCAGATGCTCCTTCCGGCAGCAGCTTCCCCGATCCCGCTCATCGCTCCTCCAGGAACAGCTCGGCACTCAGGCGCGCCGATTCCTCCTCGGGCAGGCATCCCTGCACATGGGCCACCAGCTCCGCCGCATGGGCATCGTCGCCCTGCCAACCACAGGCAGGGCGATCGAAGAACGCCAGCGCGTTGTCATACAGCTGCTGCAGGAACCCCTGCGCATCCGATAACCCCGGATGCGCCTCAAGGTAGACGTCGCAGAGCCTTTGCGCGGTGAACACGGTGTGCGCAGGACCGCACTCGGTGCCACGCACGGGCTCCGGTGTCATGTAGGGGGAGTCCGTCTCGGTGCACAGACGATCGACGGGGACGAGGCAGGCTGCCTCGCGCAGGGCCCCGGACTTCCGGAAGGTAAGCGGTCCTCCCAAGGCGATATGGCATCCTAGCTCGAGCCAGGGCCTCAGGGCATCGGCATCGAGGTTGAAGCAATGCACCACGCACCCCGCCTCGGGAACGCCCGTCCGCGCAAGCACCTCGAGCGCATCATCATGCGCTTCGCGCAGATGCAGCGCGATGGGCATGCCGAGCTCCTGCGCAAGCTGCACCTGCTGTGCGAAGACCTCCCGCTGCAGGTCGCGCGGACTCAGGTCATAGTGATAGTCGAGACCGATCTCGCCGATGAAGGAGGTGCGGGGGTCTGCGGCATGCTCGACCAAGCGTCTGGCGCATGCCGTCGTGTAGCACTTGGCATTGTGAGGATGCACCCCGATGCCGATCCGGACATGGGGCACCTTCACCTCGGCAAGCACGCGGCCATCGGCCGCACGCCAACCCGCTGCATCCCATGCATCGAGGAGCGCACGGGCACCCTCGCACCAGCCATCGAGCTCCCCATAGGTGAGCACATCCTCCGCAGGATCGACCATCGCCACCACGAAGTCGACATGATGGACCGCACAGCAGGCGAGTGCCCACGATGGGTCGCCGAGCATGGAGAGGTGCGCATGCGTGTCGGCAACCGGGGCGGGCATGACCGGTGCGTCCCTGACCCTGCCCTTGGAGTCCCGGAACAGGGGGTCGTGGAGCCCGTTGCCGTCGAAATCCCCGGAAGCCGACCGCATGATACGTCCTAGAAGCCCTCGAGGCTGATCTCTTCGATCTTGAGGCGCGGGAACAGCGCATCGCCCTTGACCACGGCGTTGCCCGCAGGCAGCTGCCCCCAGCGCGCAGCAGCCTCGACGTCATCGATCCCGGCGATGTCGCCGAGGGACAGGCGCCTGAACACCTCGGCGGACGTGTTGGGCATGAACGGCGCATAGAACATCGCCATGATACGGATGGCCTCGAGCGCATTGTAGATGACCGCGGCAAGCTCGTCGGCGGTCTCCTCGCTCTTGGCGAGGTTCCACGGTGCGGAGTCCTCGACATAATGGTTGGCGAGCGTGCAGACCTTGCCCACCGCGTCGGCCGCACCGGAATAGTCGATGACGTCCATCGCGGCGCTGTACTCGGCATAAAGCCCCTCTGCGAGGTCGCGCAGGGGATTCGGGGCATCGGCCTGGCTGTCGGGGAAGGCGGGCACCTGGCCATCGAAGTACTTGCCGCACATGTTGAGAACACGGCTGCAGAGGTTGCCCCAGGTGTTGGCGAGGTCGGCGTTGTAGACCTGCACCATGCGCTCCATCGAGATCGAGCCATCGTTGCCGAACTGCACGTCGGAGAGGAAATAGTAACGATAGGCATCGACACCGAATATCCTCACGAGGTCCGCTGGGCCGACCGCGTTGCCCTTGGACTTGCTCATCTTCTCACCCTTGGTGAGGAGGAACCCGTGCGCAAAGACCTTCTTCGGCAACGGGAGACCGGCGGCCATGAGCATCGCAGGCCAGATGGTGCAGTGGAAGCGGATGATGTCCTTGCCCACGAAATGCACATCTGCGGGCCAGTAGTGCTCGAACATCGCCTGCTTCTCCGGGTCATCCGAACCGTATCCGATGGCGGTGATGTAGTTGATGAGCGCATCGAACCACACATAGGTGACATGGCCCTCGTCGAAGGGCAGCGGGATGCCCCAGTCGAACGTCGTACGGCTGATGGAAAGGTCCTTGAGACCCCGCTTCACGAACGCGACGACCTCGTTGCGGCGGGTCTCGGGACAGATGAAGTCCGGATGTTCCTCATAGTAGGCGAGCAGCTTGTCGCCGAACTCGGACAGCTTGAAGAACCAGTTCTCCTCGCCCTCGTTGTCGTAGCGGAGGGGACGCTTGCATTCGGGGCACACCTTGACCCCGTCGAGTTCGACGACCTCGGACTCGGTGTAATAGGTCTCCTCATGCACGCAATACCAACCCTCGTAGCGCGCCTTGTAGAGATAGCCCTTGTCATAGAGGCGCTGCAGGAACGCCTGTACGCCCTTGACATGACGTTCCTCCGTGGTGCGGATGAAGTCGTCGTTGCTGATGTCGAGCCCCTTCCAGGTCTCCTGGAAGGTGGGGGCGATGGTGTCGACCCACTCCTGGGGCGTCATGCCGTGCTCCTCCGCCGACTCGGCGACCTTCTGGCCATGCTCGTCGAGACCGGTGAGGAAGTTGACGTCCCTACCATCCATGCGATGCCACCGCGCGAGTATATCGGCTGCAGTGGTCGTGTACGCCGTGCCCATGTGCGGGGCGGCGTTCACGTAGTAGATGGGCGTCGTCAGATAGTAGGTCTGTTCCATGTGACTCTCCAAACATCGAGCCCCCTCCCGCTGATGACGCGGTCAGAGGCGCTTGCATACAACCAGCATCCGCATTATGCGGCATGAGGACGGGCGAAGGCGCGTGAATCAGACCTTGAGCTTGTGCACGATCCGATACAGCGTGTTACGGGGGACATCGAACTCGGTGGTGAGCTGCTTGACGACGCTGCTGCGCGCCATACCCCCGCGGAGCAGGTCGAGCGCACGGGCACGCACGGCGTCCCACGAGACGGTGTTCTCGGTCTCCTCGAAGGGTGGCGGTCCGATGAGCAGGACGACCTCCCCCTTGAGGGGCTTGTCCCTGTGGGACAGCTCCTTCACGAGGTCGGCAGCGGGCATCCGCAGCACCTCCTCGTGCAACTTGGTGAGCTCGCGTGCGAGCACGACCTCGCGCAGGGGGAACGCCTCGGCGATCGCCTTGAGCGAGGCGACCGTGCGGTTGGGGGATTCGTAGAAGATGAGCACGGCATCGAGATTGCGCAGGCTCTCGAAGAGCTTGTTCTTCTCCCCGAGCTTGCGCGGCAGGAAACCGCCGAAATAGAACGACGTGGTGATGAACCCGCTGGCGACGAACGCCGTGAGCAGGGCACTGGCCCCTGGGACCACCTCGACCTCGAGGCCCTCGTCAAGTGCGGCGGACACGAGGTAGGCACCCGGGTCGCTCACGGACGGGGTGCCGGCATCGCTGCAGAAGACGATGGTCTCGCCCTGCGCGATGCGCTCGAGCAACATGGGCGTGAGACGGGCGATGACGTTGTCATCGCACCTGATGACATGCCTGTTCAGGCCGAGCGAGGAGAGCAGCTTGGCCGTGACACGGGTGTCTTCCACGACCACGCTGTCCGCGTTCTCGAACGCTTCGATGGCGCGTTTCGAAATATCGCCAAGATTGCCGATAGGTGTCGAGACCATGACGAGTTTGCCCTGCATGCACCCTCCTCCTTGATTTTGTCTAAGATAGGGGCCGTGGGAACATTGTAACGGGAAACGTTCGGTTTTCACCATGCATCAGAGAAGAAGGAGCGCAGATGGAAGCATCAGAAGAGCACGTCGGCAACAACGCCGAGGTCATCGAGGACATCACCCCTGAGGCCGATGCGGCATCGGACGAGGCGCAGGCCGGGGATATCCCGGTCGAGCACGTACGCCCCGAGTTCCTCACCGGCAGCGAGGGTGATTCGGATGATGACAGCCCCCGGGGGGTCATCGGCACCATGTTGAAGAACGGGACCCTCGCTGCCGCGTACATCACCGGGCTCGGCATCGGGCTCGCCGGCATCCTGGTCGGCTGGCTCGCGGCTGGAGGCAACAGGCGCAGCTAGAACACACGATCCCATCATCAGATCGCTCCACCATCACACCATCACACCATCACCCATAGCTGTGCACGTTGTTGGCGACGTCATCCTCCCAGATGGCGTCGCCTTATTTTCGTTCCCGTGCCATCTGCGCACCTCCTGCATGCGTCCCTTCTATAATGGAGGGTAACGACCGTTGCAGCCGGAACAGGAGGTGCCCCATGAGCATCGAGGCAGCGTTCATCGTCCCCCATCCCCCTCTCATCGTTCCCGCCGTCGGAAGAGGCGAGGAACGCAAGATCCAGGACACGGTTGATTCCTACCATGAGGTGGCACGGCGCATCGCACGGATCGCCCCGGACACCATCGTGCTCACCTCACCGCACGCCACCCTGTACCGTGATTACTTCCATGTCTCGCCCGGCACCCAGGCGACGGGCGACCTGTACCGTTTCCATGCCTACGACGAGAAGATGACGGTCCCATACGACCAGGAGTTCAGCGAAGCGCTCTCGAGGCTTGCGATGCGCCGCGGTTTCCCAGCCGGCACCGAGGGCGAACGTGAGCCGGAGCTCGACCACGGCACCTATATCCCCCTGCATTTCGTCAACGAGGTGTACACGGACTACCGGCTCGTGCGCATCGGGCTCTCGGGGCTGTCGCCGCTCGAGCATTACGAGCTCGGTATCCTCATCGCGCAGGTGACCGAGCAGCTTGGACGCAAGGTCGTCTTCATCGCAAGCGGCGACCTCTCGCATGTGCTCAAGGATGACGGTCCCTACGGGTTCGAGCCGGAGGGGCCCCGCTTCGATGCAGAGGTCACCGCCGCCATGGATGCCGGTGA
>OMSY01000002.1 GCA_900313875.1 uncultured Actinomycetes bacterium | reverse complement strand
TCCTTCATCACGTCCTCGATCTGACTCGGGAAGACGTTGACGCCACGGATGATGAGCATGTCGTCGGTGCGACCATGCAGACGGTCGATACGACGATGCGTGCGCCCGCAGGCGCAATCACCGGGAAGGATACGCGTGATGTCACGGGTGCGATAGCGCACGACCGGGGTCGCCTCACGGTCGAGGGTCGTGATCACAAGCTCGCCCCACTCGCCGTCGGGGAGGTTCTCCCCGGTCTTGGGGTCGATGATCTCGGCATAGAAATGGTCCTCGGCGAGATGGAGACCGTTCTGCTCCCAGCATTCGATGGCCACACCCGGACCCATCGTCTCCGTGAGACCATAGACATCGAGTACCTTGTAGTCGAACTTCTCCTCGAGCTCCGCACGGAAGTTGCCACTGAAGGGCTCGGCACCATGGATGCCGGCACGGAGGGAGAAGTCCCGCGTGGGGTCGACACCCATCTCGATGGCGGTGTCGGCGATATGCATCGCATAGCTCGGCGTGCAGCAGAGGATGGTGGAGCCCATCTCCTTGAGCACGCGGATCTGCCGTTCGGTGTTGCCAGCCGAGATGGGGATGGTCATGGCTCCGGAGGCAAGGCTCCCGTAGTGCGCACCCAGACCACCGGTGAACAGACCATAACCGTAGCAGATCTGCACGATGTCATCCGGACCGCCATCTGCATAGGTGATGCCACGCGCGAAGCAATCCCCCCAGATCTCGAGGTCGTGCTCGGTATAGCCACCCACCGTCGCCACACCGGTGGTGCCACTCGACATATGGATCTCCTTGACCTCGGAAAGCGGGGTGGCGAAGAGCTTGTAGGGATAGCTGTCACGAAGGTCCTGCTTGGTGATGAAAGGGGCCTCCCTCAGGTCATCGAACGACTTGATACCATACGGGTCGAAACCCGCCTCGTCGAAGCTGTTCCTGTAGAAGGGTACCTTCTCATAACAGGTGATTGCTGTCTTCCTGATGCCCTCGAGCTGAATCGCCTCGATCTGCTCATGCGGCATCCTCAGTATCTTCTCGTGATCGGCTTTCATCTCTTCCCTTCCACCAGCGCGCCAACCCCATCACCGCAACGCTCGATGGGAACACCTGCGATGTCACTGTGCGGGCTCCACGCATCAGACGAACATGGACATGACCGATGAGCAGGGCATACCCTCCTGCAAACCGGTTCAATGATTTTATGAGGATGCAATACCGCAGACCGTGAAAAAATCCCCACCGTTGCATATCCTCCCGCCTACGGGAACACTGCAGGCGGGCGACCTACGAAGGCTGGCGGGCGTTCGGAAGGCACACTGCTCCCGGGCGGGCGTGCCGGTCAGAGCGCGTCCGTGTCGAGCCAGATCGTGAAAGGTCCGTGGTTCACGAGCTCGACTTCCATCTCGGCACCGAAACGCCCGCCCTGTACCGGGAAACCATCACTGCGGGCATGCTCCATGAAGGCCTCGTACAACTGCTCCGCCCTACCCGGTTCGAGCGCTTTCGTGAACGATGGCCGGTTGCCCTTGCGACAATCAGCATAGAGCGTGAACTGGGGGACGATGAGCAACGCGCCTCCGACATCCGAGAGCGAGAGGTTCGTCTTGCCATCCGCATCCTCGAAGATGCGCATCCGCGAGATCTTGCGCCAGAGCTTGGCGACCTCTTCCCCGGTGTCACCCTCCCCAGCACCGAGCAACACGAGAAACCCTTTGCCTATCTTGGATATCAGCTCGTCTTCGACCGTGACCTGTGCTCGATCGACAAGTTGCACCAATGCACGCACCCCGTACCTCCCCGTTCAATATAGAATATCCTGGTAAAAAACCATGAGCCACCATAGCCTGCAGCGACGATGGTCGGACCTTGCTTGCCATTGTATGCGATATGGGGTCGATGAAGATGCAGGGGTCCCGCCTTCACCGGCACGGGACCCCTGCTCGCTGATCCGAACGTCTACCGCCTCAGTCGACGAACTCCCCCGTGTGGGAGAGGGTGTGGATCTGCCAGGGAATCATCTTCCCGCTCGCCTTCAGCGCCTCCTTGACCGCACGCTCGATCCCGCCACAGCATGGTACCTGCATGCGCACCACCGTCACGCTCTTGATATCGTTGTCCCGGATGATCTCGGTGAGCTTGTCGGAATAATCAACCCCATCGAGCTTGGGACAACCGATGAGCGTGACATGCCCGTGCATGAACCGTTCATGAAAGTCCGCACGTGCATATGCGGTGCAATCGGCGGCGATCAACAGCTTCGCGCCATCGAGATAAGGAGCGTTCGTGGGAACGAGCTTCAGTTGGACCGGCCAGGTCGTGAGTTCGGAAACACGCGATCCCTGAACGGGGGGCACATCCCCCGACGAACCGGGTCCCGATGCGGCGGCGAAACTCCTCGCAGCGGAACCTGGACAACCACCGACGGGGTTCCGCATGGCAGCGTCCCCGTGAGACGCCCGTGCGGCCAGATGTGCGGCGACCGCCTGCTCATCGTATGCCTCCGCCTCGCGCTCCTCGATGGAGATCGCATCGACAGGGCAAGCCGGCAGACAGTCCCCGAGGCCGTCGCAGAAGTCATCGCGGATAAGCCGTGCCTTCCCGTCCACCATGACGATGGCGCCCTCATGGCATGCCTCTGCACAGGCACCGCAACCGTTGCATCGGTCCTCATCGATACGGACGATCTTCCGTTTCATGGCATGGGCCTCCTTGCTTTCTCGTGTATGCATGGACGCATGGTACTATGCATGCGTCCAGAGTGCCGTTGAATTTACAACAAAACCAGGGAATCCCCTACATGGGACCCCTGCTCGCCCGAGGGCGCGTGGGACGATCGAGGGGGGTCTCTCCCCCGATACGCCGGGAGAAGACGGGGCTCCTGCATGAGGTGGTCCCCTGCGAGCAGACGACCGTGTCACTCACCGTGTCATCGGGATGGCTGATTCTGCTGATGGGCATTTGCCGCCTTGCCGTCCGCATATCCTTTCGCCTATACTTGTTCTGCTTTGGGCGAGCCACGTCCGGTCGCCCATGACCATGTGACCCGGGGAGTGGCGCAGTTTGGTAGCGCATCTGGTTTGGGACCAGAGGGTCGCAGGTTCAAATCCTGTCTCCCCGACCATATGCGGCGGTAGTTCAATTGGTAGAGCCTCAGCCTTCCAAGCTGATTGTTGCGGGTTCGAGTCCCGTCCGCCGCTCCAGGAAACATGCAGGTCAGGAGCCTATCGGACTCCTGACCTGCTTATCTTCGGTGATGGTGGGTTTTCCTGGGGTTTCTGCACCGGATGGCGTCGGATGACGCACCGGGCCGCACCGCCTACAGCCCCGATTCCAACTTCCGTCTCAGCTCCCGCAGGGCGTTCCCCCGGTGAGAGATCCTGTTCTTCTCGCTCATCGGCACCTCGGCCATGGTCTTCTCGCCGCCGAACTCATCGGGCAGGAACAGGGGATCGTAGCCGAATCCCCCCTTACCATGCAGCTCGTGGCCGATGCGCCCTTCGACCGTACCCCGGGCCACCGTCTCGGAACCATCCTCATCGATGAAGACGAGAACGGAGACGAACCGGGCCGTTCGGCGCTCATCGGGAACGCCCGCGAGCTCCTCGAGCAGCTTGGCGTTGTTGGCCTCATCATCACCATGCGTCCCCGCATAGCGGCTCGAATGCACGCCCGGTGCACCATCGAGCGCATCGACGACCAGTCCCGAGTCATCCGCTACCGTCGCCCTGCCCCCATGCTCGAAAGCCGCACGCGCCTTGATCCGCGCATTGTCCTCGAAGGTCTCGCCATCCTCCTCCGGCTCGGGATACGCCTCGAGCGTTGACAGGGGCGCGAACTCCCAGCCCGGGAAATCGAGCGCCGTCTCTATCTCCGAGAGCTTGTGCGCATTGTTGGTTGCGACGATCACCTGCTTCATCTCGACCCGCATCCTTCCCTATCGACTCTCTTCTCCCCACATGCCGTTGCATGCAGCCAGGAACCAGACCCTCACCCTTCCGCGATGGCCGCCCTCTGCAGCGCGAGGAGCTCGTTCACGCCCGCCTGCGCGAGGTCGAGCAAGCGCATGAGCTTCTCACGCGAGAACGGAGTACGCTCCCCCGTGCCCTGGATCTCGATGATATCGCCATGACCGTTCATGACGAGGTTCATGTCGACCTCCGCATTGCTGTCCTCGGCATAGTCGAGGTCACAGACGAGCTCGCCATCGACCATGCCCACGCTGACGGCGGCGATCTGGTCCATCAAGGGGTTCGCCTTGATCTTGCCCGCCTTCTTCCAGGTCTCGAAGGCATCGTGCAATGCGACCCAAGCACCGGTGATGGCAGCGGTGCGCGTACCCCCATCTGCCTGGATGACATCGCAATCGACCGTGACGGTGACCTCACCGCCCATATGCGCCATATCCACCACCGTGCGCAGGCATCGCCCGATGAAGCGCTGTATCTCCTGCGACCGGCCCTTCTGCCCATGGAACTCGCGGGGCGTCCGCTTCGTCGTGCTCTCGGGAAGCATGGCATACTCCGCCGTCACCCACCCGAGGCCCGAGCCCTTGCGCCAGAGACCGACGCGTTCCTCGATGCTCGCGGCACAGAGCACCTTGGTATCACCGAACTCGATGAGTACCGAACCCGGCGCATGCTTCAGATAGTTGCGCGTGATGGTGACCGGCCTGATCTGGTCGTTCGAGCGTCCGAAGGAACGGGAACGGTCGCAGGAATACAGCCCCTTCGAGCTGATTGGGGTATCTGACATCGAATCCTCCTGATGGGATCGTGAATCCCGATGGTATACGGACCTGGCTATGAACCGCCTTCCACGGATGCCCGGCAGAGCTGCATGGCCTCGAGGATGGACTCGAACTCCTCGCGCGAGCTGACGGCACCATCGTCGCAGATGAGCGCAGGACCCTCCTTCGCCAGCCGTGCGGCGAACGCTGCAAGCTCGGCGGGACCATCGCTCTCGACCCGTGCGGTCACCAGACCACCAAGGGGCAGCAGACCATGCTCCCATGCTGCCGCGAACAGCTCGGCGGTCTGCTCATAGGCCGGATGGGCGACATGCACGCCCGCAAACCCGTCAGCGGCCAACCGGGGATAGTATTCGCGGATATCCCCATCCGAATGGAAGATGAGCTGGATCCCGAGGCTGTCCGCGACCTTGGCGAACCGCAGGTACAGCGGCATGAGGTACTCGACCACGAACCGCGGGTCGAGTACCGGTCCATGGGCGCCGCAGAGGTCGTCGCAGAGGATGATGGCATCCGCACCGGCGTCCCGCGCACCCTCCATGCATCTGATGACATGGTCACATGCCCGGTCGAGCGCGCCGGCAGCCTCGCCGGCATTCCGGAAGATATCCTGGACCGAATCCCAACCATAGACCGAGGCGAGTAGCCAGAGCGGCGCGTCGATGGAGACATAGGCATCCACCATGCGCTTGTTGAGGCGGTGACGGATGTTGGTGTTCACGAACGTCTCGTAATCCACGAACATGAAGGTCGGTGCAACGGTCTTCGTGATCAGCTCGCTGCCATGGGGCAGGGCCCACGAGAAGCCGAACCCCCTCTCGGGAAGACTTGCCAACGCCACGCTACTTCCACCTCCGCCTCGACCGTTTGATATGACAGCGGGCATTGTAGCACAAGCGGTCCCTGACCGCCGTGCGGGCAATCAGGGACAGGCACCCTGGGCCGAAGGCACGGGATGCGGATGGGACAAGCCCTTGGACATGTACACGGGGAAAGAGCCAGCTACCCTACTCGTACGTGCATCCGAAGCGCTCGACGAGGACCGCGCCCACATTGGGCGGCACGAACCCCATCAGGTTGCCCTTGAGCTGCGCGATCTCCCGGACGAGCGAGGACGAGAGGTACATGTGTTCCGGTGCGGACATGATGAAGAGGGTCTCGAGGTCGGGGCTCATCCGGTAGTTGAGCGCAGACTGCTGGAACTCGGACTCGAAATCCGTGACGACACGCAAGCCCTTGACGATGGCAGCCGCTCCCACCTCGTGGGCGAAATCGACGAGGAGGTTCCTGAAGGCACGGACCTCCACGTTGGGAATGCCCCTGCACGCCACGGCAGCAAGCTCCACCCGCTCCTCAAGCGTGAACATCGTCCCGACGCCCTTGCGAGGGGACTCGGCGACGCCGACGATGATGTCGTCGAAGATCTGCGCCGAACGCTCGATGATCTCGAGATGACCTGAGGTGAGCGGATCGAACGTTCCCGGAACGAGTGCAGTGCGGATCATGAGTCCCCTCCTCTTCCATAGGCGATGAGCGAGACGCCCGTATCGCCATAACGCTTCTGCGCGACAAGTGTAAATCCTTCACCGAGCAGACCGCAATCACATCCACCCTCAAGCGAATACTCGTAGACCACGAGCGAACCTTCGGCCAGCATGCCCTTCCGCCCGAGCCCATCCACGAGCCCGAGCACCTCATGGTCCGTACGGGCATAGGGCGGGTCCAGGAAGATGAGGTCGAACGGGGAACCGGGCACAGTGCCACGACCTGCAAGTTGGAAGGCATCGACCGACAGGACCGCGACACGGTCATCGGAGAGCCCGAGTGTGCCCACGTTGCGCTTGATGACGTCACGCGCCCTGCGCGAGGTATCGAGGAACGTGCAGCGTGCGGCGCCACGTGACAGCGCCTCGAGACCGAGTGCACCGCTCCCCGCGAAGGCATCGAGCACCGAGAGGCCATCGAACCCCCCGAGCGCACTGTGGACCGCGGACATCAGACCCTCGCGCACCCGGTCCGTGGTCGGGCGCGTGTCCCGACCGGAGGGGGCCTCGAGCCGTCTGCCCCTGTACTCGCCCGCTATGATGCGCATCCTCTCACACTCCCCTTCCCACCGTCTCCTCATCATGTCCCGGCTCCACCTGCACGCAAGCGCGACCGTCCATCTTCCCGCACATCCCCTCCCTGCCTGCAGGCAGCCTTCCCGCAGATCAGGCCCCATCACCATGTTGCGATGCCTTGCCGAAACGCTCATGAAGCTCTTCGGCAAGAGGACGGCAGACCGCATCGTCAAGACCGGGATGCCGTTCGAGCAGCATCCGCGCATCCTCATGTGCGGCATCGATGAGAGGGCGGTCACGTTCGATATCGACGAGCTTCAGCGGTGGATAGCCATGCTGACGGCAACCGAGCACGTCCCCCTCATGGCGCAGGGCGAGATCGTATTCCGCAAGCTTGAAACCATCGTCGGTCGCCTCGAGTGCGCCCAGGCGCTTCCGCGCCTCCTCCGTGCGTGCCGTGGCGATGAGGTAGACCTCGCCAGGATGCTCCCCCCTCCCCACACGTCCACGCAGCTGATGGAGCTGGGAAAGGCCGAACCGGTCGGCATCGTGCACCACCATGACCGTCGCGTTGGGGACGTCCACCCCCACCTCGATGACGGTCGTCGAGACGAGCACGTCGATGTCCCCATCACGGAAACGCTGCATGACCGCTTCCTTCTCCTCAAAGCCCATGCGCCCGGTCACGAGCCCGACCTCCATCTGCGGGAAGACCTTCGTCGCGAGGAACCGCTGCTCGTCGATGGCGGCCTTCATGTCGGTCACGTCATCTCCGGCCTCGATACGCCGGTTCAGGTCCTCGGTCGCCCCGTCATCCTTCCTGCCCGTCTTCACACCCACGAGCGGACAGACGATGTATGCCTGACGCCCTTCCGCATGGGCCCTGCGGACAGCATCGTACGCCCGGGCGATACCCCGTTTGGTGAGGAGCTTCGTCGCGGTCGGTGCCGTCGCCTTCGGGCGGGTGCGCAGATACGAGCACTCGAGGTCGCCGTACAGCGTGAGGGCGAGCGTGCGCGGGATGGGGGTGGCCGTCATGACGAGGAGGTCGCACCCGGGGCCCTTGGCGCGCA
The DNA here is from genome assembly GCA_900313875.1 of uncultured Actinomycetes bacterium. GTDB lineage: Bacteria > Actinomycetota > Coriobacteriia > Coriobacteriales > RUG844 > RUG844. The sequence goes on along the minus strand of OMSY01000002.1, from coordinate 2,864 downwards.
GGGCGCTCCGCTGCTCGACCCCGAACCGATGTTGCTCGTCGATGATGACGAGCGACAACGTGTCGAAGGTGATGTCCGGTTCGATGAGGGCATGGGTACCGAAGGCCACCCGTATGCTCCCATCGGCAAGCCCCCCGCGTATGCGCTCGCGTTCCGACGAGGAGCTGGCACCGGTGAGCAGGGCCCAGGGGATGCCGACGGCATCGAGCAGCGGACCGAGCTTGACGCGGTACTGCTCCGCAAGGACGGATGTCGGCGCCATCATGCATGCTTGCCTGCCCGAATCCGCGGCTATCACGAGGGAGAGCAACGCAATCGCGGTCTTGCCCGTGCCCACGTCACCGAGCAGCATGCGGTTCATGATGCGTTCGGAAGCCATGTCGGCGGCAATCTCCCCGAACGCGGTCTCCTGCTCGTCGGTGAGCGCGAAGGGAAGCTCCGAACGCATCCGGGCAAGCAGCGGGCCATCCACACGGTGCGGGATGGGCATCACCTCACCCGACTCACCCAGCCGTCTCATCCGCAGGAACAGCTGCAGGCAGAGCAGCTCCTCGTAGGCGAGACGCTCGCGTGCCTGCTGGGCGAGTTCCATCGTCGCGGGGAAATGCACGTCATGCCAGGCGTCCTTGCGCGGCATGAGGTCGCGTTTGACCCGCAGCTCCACGGGCAGGGGGTCGCAGACGAGGTCCGCATCCTCGAGCGCCGTCGCCACGAGACGGCGCATCCAGGCCGAGGAGATGCCCTCCGTCAGGGGATGTATGGCTATGACCCGCCCGACCCCGCTCCCATCGTCCGGTCCCTCGCCGAGCACCTCGAAGAAAGGCGAGTTCATCCGCTTGTAGCCGAAGTTGAACTCGACGGTCCCCGAGAAGGTCACGCGGGTACCGGTTTTCAGGTTGTTCGCCACCCAAGGCTGATTGAACCAGGTACCGAACAGGACGCCGGATTCATCGATGAGGGACGCCTCCACGATGGTGAGCCTGCGACGCGGACGCCTCACCGTGACCTCACCGACCGTGCCCACGCACGTGACCTGGTCACCGATGCGGGCAGCCTCGACCGAGGTCACCTCGGTCATATCGAGGTAACGACGCGGGAAATGCTCTATGAGATCACGACGCGTGTGGATACCGAGACGTTCGAGCTGACCGGCACGGGCAGCCTTGACGAAGCGCAGCGACGAGACGGGTTCGTGGAGCAGGGCCGTCTGCCGGATGCGCTCGGATGTCATGGCGCGGTCACTCTATCGAGAAGACGACCGGATACAGCGGCTGGTCGCCGCGATGCTGGTCGATGTCGAAGTCGGGTAGCGCCTCCTCGAGACGTTCGACGAGGTTCTCGAACTCCTTGTCGGGCAGGTCGCTTCCAGCAAGGATGGTCAGCGTGTCGTAGTCGTCGTCATCACCGACGAGCTTGCAGATGAGGTCGCAGGTGACCTGGACCACATCGCGGCCGACCACCTTGATGGCACCATCGGAGATGCCGATGACATCACCCTTGCGGATGGTCTTGCCGTTCTCGTCCTTCGACCGCTTGATCGCATGGGTGACCTCACCGCAGACGATCTCCGAGAAGGCCTCGGTCATGCTCTCGACGTTCTCCTCGAGGGATGCCTCGGGATCGACGGCGAGCATCGCCGCGAAGGCGTCGGGCACCGTCTTGGTGGGCACGACGGCACAGGGCCTGTCAGCCTCGCCGGCGGCTGACTGCGCGGCCATCACGATGTTCCCGTTGTCGGGCAGGATGATCACCTGCTCGGCATTGACCTTGTTGACCGCATCGAGGAGGTCGGCCGTGGACGGGTTCATCGTCTGACCGCCCTTGACCACGAGGTCGACCCCGAGCGACTCGAGTATCTTGGCCATACCGTCACCCGATGCGACGGCCACGAAACCGAGCGGCTTCGCCGGTTCGTCGTTCTCCGGGTCTTCTTCCTTGAGCTGCTCGTTGCGCTCATCGCTCTGAAGCTTCATGTTGTGGATGAAGACCTCGGAAACCTGACCGCGGTCGGTCATGAAGCTCAGGACCTCACCGGGATGGTCGGTATGCACATGGACCTTGTAGTGGGGAGATGACCCGACGAACAGGTCGCAATCGCCCTTGGTGGGGAGGAACGCGCGGACCTCGTCCTCATCGATCCCCTCGCCATGGAACAGGAACTCGGTGCAGTAGAGGTACTTGCTGCCCGCCCAGTCGTTGATGAGCTCGATCTCGACCTTGGGTTCGGGACGGGTGAAGGTGTAGGCGTCGGGAAGCTCCCCGCCATCGCCCGTGACCGCACCGACGAAGGCCTCGGTCACGATGGCGAGCCCGAAACCGCCGGCATCGACGACACCGTTCTCCTTGAGCACGGGCAGGAGGTCCGGCGTGCGCTTGACGGAGGCGAACGCCTCGGCAGCGACTGCACGGAGCACGTCATGGGTGTCCTTGCCCTCGTCGACCGCCTTGCTGGCCGCATCGGCGATGTCGCGGATGACGGTGAGGATGGTGCCCTCGACCGGCTTGCGCACGGCCTGGAAGGCGACGGTCACGGCATTCTGGAGAGCAGCCGCGATGGAGGGTCCATCGAAGTCCTCGAGGTTGGTCGCACCCTCGCAGATACCGCGCAGGATCTGACTCGTGATGACGCCAGAGTTGCCGCGTGCGCCCATGAGCGAGCCATGGATGATGGCTTTCCTGAAATCCTCGGCCGAGGCCGTGACGGGCAGGGCCTGCAGCTCCTTGGTGACCGTCTGCAGGGTGAGGGACATGTTGGTGCCGGTATCGCCATCGGGCACGGGGAATACGTTGAGGCGGTTGACCTCTTCCTTGCGCTTGTCAAGCGCATCTGCAGCGACGCAGATGCACGAAAGCAGTTCTGAAAG
>OMSY01000119.1 GCA_900313875.1 uncultured Actinomycetes bacterium | reverse complement strand
TCGCCGAGGCGTTGAGCGATCTGAGCAAGGAAGAGCAGCGTGTCCTCGCAAGCGCGCTTTCCAAGCTGAAGGCGTTCTTCGACGAGCATGCCGGAGCATGAGCGTGTGCAAACGGCTTTCCCAGCAGGAGGCTGGCTGGCGACGGGAACCGGCTAGTCTCCCATCTGCGAGACCAGGTTGTCGGTCTCGCGCGCGATGCGCATCTCCTCGTCGGTCGTCACGACGCAGATCCTGATGGGGCTGTCGTCGATCGAGATGATGCGGTTGGCCCCAACCGCACCCTCGAACTGGTTGCGCTCCTTGTCCAGGATCATGCCCATGTGCGCGAGCCCTTCGAAGATGCGCTCGCGCAGGTCCGCGGAATTCTCACCGATGCCGGCCGTCATCACGACGGCGTCGGTGCGGGTCATGGCCGCATAGTAGCCACCGATGGCCTTCTGCACGCGATAGACGTACATATCGATGGCCAGCTCCGCACGCTCGTCCCCTTTCGAGGCGGCCTCGAGCACGTCACGCATGTCGCTGCTCGTCCCCGAGATCCCCAAGATGCCGCTCTCGCGGTTCAGGATCTCGTCCATCTCGTCGAACGTCTTACCCTCGCGCCTCATGATATAGGTGATGATGGCCGGATCGATGGAGCCCGACCGCGTGCCCATCATCAGACCCTCGAGGGGCGTGAAACCCATGGACGTGTCGATGGACTTGCCATGGTTCACGGCCGTGATCGAGCCGCCGTTGCCAAGATGACAGGTGATGAGCCCCAGGTCACGCAGGGGGCGCCCGAGCAGGTTCGCGGCCTGTTGGGCGGCATAGCGATGCGAGGTGCCATGTGCACCGTAGCGACGGATATGGTATTCCTCGTAATACCGCATGGGCAACGGATACATGTACGCTTTCGGGGGCATGGTGGCATGGAAAGCCGTGTCGAAGACAGCAACCTGCGGTGTGCCGGGCAGGAGCTCCATCAGCATGTCTATGCAGGCGTCGGCCGCAGGATTGTGCAGCGGCGCAAGCTCCTCGCACAAGCTGAGCTTGGCCCGCGCGTCGGCGTCGATCAGACTCGCCTTCGTGAAGTACTCGCCTCCAGCCACGATGCGATTGCCCACCGCATCGATCTGCGACAGCCCGCTGATAGGGCTTTCGGGATCGTCGACCATCACATCCAGCAGCTTGCCCAGGCACTGGGCGACCGTCATGCCCACCGCGTTGTAACGTACCTTCTGGAAATCAGGTGCGAACGATATGTTCATGCAGGCCTCGTCGGTGCCCACCTTCTCGGCCAGGCATTTCATCGACACGACCTTGCCATCCGTCTCGATCAGCTGTGATTTCAGGGAAGAGCTCCCCGCGTTGACCACCAAGACAAGCATGCTGCCCCCTTCCTCGGCATGCACGCAATGGTACCGGGGGATGCCCGTTTTGTCACCCAGCATACTGGACCTGGATGGGACAAGGCCGCACCCTCGCCCCACCCCAGCCCGACCCAGCCTCCGCTAGCCCCAGTGCCATCGCCAGCTCTCGCCAAACCACCATCACGTGGGATAATGACAGCTCCCGACAATCCTCGTCCGAAGGAGCCGAGATGAACGGAGCCCCGCACCGCATAAGGATCAAGCGGAATGTCATCACATGCGACAATAGCCGAGGAGGAGTCCTCGCGCACGCCGATGAAATGAGGGGTGTTTCGAGTCGTAGCATCATCATCCGCGAACGGGCCATGCTTTGCATTCGCAATCAACGTGACCAACTCACGTGCCTTGGCAAGCACGTCCGGCGTCAGCGACTCCTCCTTGAGAACAAGCAGGTCCTCTTCCTTTGGTTTCGTCGTGATGATCAACCGCAAGTCCGGACCTCCTCCCCAAGCCGTCGGATTCATCGAAGCCGGAACTGACTCCAAGTGCCCCCAGGCGCCCACCGGGCACAACGGAAACACCAGAGGGGACGCAATCACGAAGGCCCTCATGATGTTCGTCGGAGCGCCTGTCGCACAGCTGTCCCATGCTACGTTCGCTTGCGGCATGAGCAAAGACAGGCTCGCCCTTTGGCTGAGAAGGTATCTGCCGCCCCAAGATGCTATCGTGTTGGTCCACCTTAGGAAGTAGTTTAGATATGAATTGGCACCGTCACAGGTACCTATGCGGATGTATTGGTGCCCCGGTTCCCACGTGCATACCAGAGCGCGAGCAGGAGGCCCGCGGCAGCGATGGCCGTCGCGACCCAGACCGCGTGGCTGAACCCGACGGCAACCGCCACCTCATCGGCCATACCCGAACCGGCGGCAGCAGCACCACGGGACGAGAACAAGCCGACGAAAAGCGACGACCCCACTGATGCGGCGATCATGAGCAACGTGTTGAGAATCGCCGTGCCCGAACCCCTCTGCACGAGCGGAAGCCTCCGCAAGCCGGCCGTCTGCGAAGGCGACAGCACGAGACCGACACCGGCGTACACAAGCACCGAGCACGCTACCACGACCACCATGTTCCTCCCAGGGCTCATGAACGCCACGAGCGCCTGACCACCTGCGATGAGCGAGAAACCGACGGGCAGCAACGGCCATGGGCCGTGTGCATCCATCATCTTCCCGCCCACGATGGACGTGATGGCGTTGAGAACGATGGCAGGCAGGATGAGCAGTCCAGCGGCAAGTGCACCCACACCGAAAGCTCCTTCGAAGTACAAGGGCAGCAGCACGCTCATGGAGAACGTCATCATCATCGCAACCACCATGAGCAAGCTCGCCGGCCAGAACACCGTATTGAAGAGCGGATGGACATCCAGCATCGGGTCGGGCAGGACCGTTTGCCTCCATATGAATGCAACGATGAGCACGAGGGAGACGACGATGAGCATCACCCCCACGACCGGGTGCATCGTCACCTGGTTGAGACCGAGAACGAATGCCGTGAGGCCTGCGGACATGAGCACGAGCGAGGGCGGGTCGAGGGTGGCTTGCTCGGTCTCGGACACGTTGCGCACAAAGCGCAGCCCCAGCACCATGAGCATCGTCGCGACCACCAAGGGAATCATGAAGATTCCCCGCCACCCGAAAAACGTATCCATGAGACCGGAGAGCACCGGTCCGAACGCGGGCCCCAACGTGATACACGCCCCGCCAATCGAGATGAACAGCCCCGTGCGCTCCCTGGGTGCCGCTGCCAGCGCGACGATCATCATGAGCGGCAGGAAGATGCCGGACCCCACCGCCTGCAAGAGCCGAAACGGCAGCAACAGGGCGAAGCTCGGGGCGACAAGGCACCCCGCCTCGCCGATGACGAGACTCGCCGCCGAGACGAAGAAGAGCTGATGGGTGGTGAAGCGCCTGGCGAGGAACCCTATCAAGGCGGTGATGACCGACGTGACGACCATGTAACCCGTGACCAGCCATTGAGCGCTGCCCGTCGAGACGCCCAGACTCCCCGCAAGTTCCAGAAGGGCCACGTTGATGATGTTCTCGTTGAAGGCTGCGATGAAACCAGCCGCATACACGATGGCGAGCAAGGGTGCGTTTGAAACGCCATGCCCATCGACCGTCTTCCCCGGAGCCGTCTCCATTGTAGCAGTGCTGCCCACGAATCCTCCTTTCGATGCGCAGGAGGTCCGCGCGACCTGCGCGAACCCGCTGAGTCTGGTTCGCGCGATTGCGGCAACTCGACCGCGAGGGATTGTAGCTCCACGACTGCGGAAAAAGCAAAGGAGGGAAACGGTCAGACGTCCGTTTTCTCGAC
>OMSY01000016.1 GCA_900313875.1 uncultured Actinomycetes bacterium | reverse complement strand
CTTCGAGACCGATGGTGACATGCTCGCGCTCACCGAGAAGGATGGCTATGCCATCTGCTCCGGTGAGGTCGCTGCGCTGGACGAGGGATGGTCGGAGGCGCCTTCCGAGTACGGTCGTTTCCTTTCCGAGAGCTCGGTCGCCTATTCCAACGCGAAGCTTTCCGTGCTCTCCTCGGGCCAGCCGTATGTGGTGGGTGCCATCGCGCGTGTCAACCATTCGTACAAGGCGCTCTCGAAGACCGCGAAGCTCGTGGCTGCCAAGGCGGGCCTGCGTCCGGTATGGCGCAACATCTTCAAGAACAACATCTCGCAGGCCATCGAGCTGGTGGATGCCGCAGAGCGATGTGCCGCCCTGTGCCGCGAGCTTGCGGAGGACCCCGGGGACTCCTCGGTCGTGGAGTTCAGCCCGAAGGCAGGGCATGGTGTCGCTGCCATCGAGGCGCCGCGCGGAACGTTGTTCCATGAGCTCGTCTTCGATGAGAGGGGACGCGTCGAGCATGCGGACATCCTCACCCCGACGGCTCAGAGCCTTGCCAACCTCGAGGCTGACATCCGCAAGCTCGTGCCCTCGATCGTGGACCTTCCCCAGGATGAGTTCATCCTCGTCATCGAGAAGCTCGTGCGTGCGTATGACCCATGCCTGTCCTGCGCGGTCCACTGAGGGCTGACGGATACGACTGCGCCGCCTGCACGGTCTGCACACAGGACGCCATCGGAACGCCGTCTGTATATGAGCTTGAGGAGCAGACGGATTTACGCTTGTGCAACGGTGGGGATAATTCGTATCCTATATGCTAGTTTGAAATCCGAGTGGAGTCCTCCTGCGGGGTGTGCCCGCCTTCGTCTGCGGGGGGATGGGAACTGATAGAGGGAACGGAGCGAACACTTGTCGCTGTTCGATAGATTCACCTCCCAATGGGGGAGCGACCTTGCCATCGACCTCGGCACGGCCAACACGTTGGTGCTCGTGCGAGGCGAGGGCATCGTCTTGAACGAGCCTTCCGTCGTTGCGATCGAGCAACAGGAGAAGCGCGTGCTGGCCGTCGGTCTCGACGCGAAGGACCTGCTCGGGCGCACGCCGTCAAACATCGTTGCGCTGCGCCCGCTGCGTGATGGCGTCATCGCCGACTATGATGTCACCGAGGCGATGCTGCGTTACTTCATCAACAAGGCCCAGCCGCGTGATTATCCATGGCAGCCCAAGCCCCGAGTCGTGGTCTGCGTCCCCACGGGCGCGACCTCGGTCGAGCGCAGGGCCGTCTTCGAGGCCTGCATCACCGCCGGTGCCCGTCAGGCGTTCCTCATCGAGGAGCCTATGGCAGCCGCCATCGGTGCGGGGCTCCCGGTCGAGGAACCCACCGGTTCCATGGTCGTCGACATCGGCGGTGGCACCTCCGAAGTTGCCGTCATCTCCTTCGGCGGCATCGTCGCATCCACGCCCATCCGCGTGGCAGGTGACAAGTTCGACCATGCCATCAGGGATTACACGAAGGAAGCATACAACCTCATCATCGGTGAGCGCACCGCCGAGGAGATCAAGATCCGTATCGGTTCGGCTGCGCCGCTCCTCGAGGAGCTCGACGTCGAGGTCGTCGGCCGCGATGGCATCACCGGTGGCCCGCGTACCATCCGCATGGAGTCGGAGGAGATCCGCGAAGCGCTCAAGCCCACCGTCGACGAGGTCGTCATGGCCGTCAAGGAGACCCTCGCCAAGACCCCTGCGGACCTTTCCGCAGACCTCATGGAGTACGGCATCCTGCTCACGGGCGGGGGTGGTCTGCTCAAGGGTCTCAATGAGCGCATCATGAACGATACCGGTGTCCCCGTGCATGTGTCGCCCACGGCCCTCATCAACGTGGTCGAGGGCTGCGCCAGCGTTCTCGAGGTTCCCGGCGCCCTCTCGCAGCCTTATATGCAGAATCGATGACGCCAGGGCAGGTGTCCTGTGGCAACGCTCGGCTCCACAAGAAGGAAGACCCGTAGCATCAAGCTGGGCTCCCCGTGGCAGGTGCTCGTCGCCCTGCTCCTGGTATCCGTCCTGCTCATGACGTTCTGGGCACGGGAGTCCTCGGCGGGATCGGGTCCCCTGCTCACCGTGCGCAAGGCCTACACGGTGGTGACGAGCCCCCTCTCGCGTCTCGGCGCCGTGCTCGGCACGCCGTTCCGTGCCATCGGCAATGCCGTCGGCAATTCCGCGATGAGCGGTGACGACATCCAGGCGCTCAAGGACGAGAACGAGGAGCTGCGTTCCACCGTCATGCAGCTCGAGGAGTACCGTCAGGAGGAGCAGCGGCTCGCTGCCCTGCTCGACATCAGGGACGCCTACGACCTCGAGTCGGTCGGTGCACGTGTCATAGGGCGCACCTCGGACTCCTACAACCGCACGATCACGCTCGACAAGGGCAGCGATGACGGTATAGCGGCTGGCATGCCGGTCATGAGTCCGCAGGGGCTCATCGGGCAGGTCGAATCCGTCACCTCGTCACAGGCGACGGTCCGGTTGCTGTTCGACACCAAGGGGACCGTCTCGGTGATGATCCAGTCCTCTCGTTCCGAGGGCGTGCTCCACGGCTCCTACGATGGGTTGCTCTATCTTGACTACATACCCATCACCCAGCAGGTGCTCGAGGGCGATGTCGTCCTGACCTCCGGGTCAGGTGGCACGTATCCCAAGGGCATCATGATCGGTCAGGTGGTGAGCGTGACCGACAAGACGAACGACGTCTACCACACCATAGTCGTCACGCCGCTTGCCGGCGACACGCTCTTCGAGGAGGTCCTCATCGTGACCGGACGGCAGACCGAGGTCACGTACGAGCCCAAGGTGAGTCCCGAGGCGAGCATCTCCCCCTCGCCGGAGGACGAGGACGCCGTGGGCAGGGACCAGGAGATGGAATACCATGAAGGTTAGGTTCGTGTTGAGGACATGGAGGGAGGACTGCTCATGAACGGCTATTCGAAGCTCATCGCCATACTCGTCGCCGTCTGCGCGGTCCTTCAGGTGATGATCGCGCCCTATATCGCCATCAGCGGGGTGTCCCCGAACTTCATGCTGCTCGGTGCGGTCTGCGCGGGGATCCTGTGCGGTCCGCGCAGGGGTTGCGCCATCGGGTTCCTCTGCGGCCTGCTCTTCGACCTCTCGACCACCGGCCCCATCGGGGCCATGGCCTTCATCCTTACCGTCGTCGGTTACCTGATGGGTGTCTTCGCAGCTGACCTGCTCCAGCAGAACTGGTTCATGCCCGTGTTCGCGCTGTTCATCGCGGCGTTCGTCACGGAGCTCCTGCGGGTGATCGTCCTCGCGTTGTTCGGGCAGGTCGCCTTCCTCAGCGGCCTTGTGCATGTCGTGTTTCCCGGGACGCTCTACGATGCGGTTTTCGGGTTCCTCTGCTTCCCGTTGCTGAGGTCACGCCTCACGATGAGCACCTCGATGAAGGTGGCATCCAAGAGCACGAGCGGCATGCATGTGAAGAACATCAACCTACGTTAGCATCGAGGGGGTGTCTTTTCCGTGAATGCGGCCATCAGGGCGGCGGTCATCACCTTGCTCGTCATGGCGGCGATCATCGTCGTCGGGGTCATCGTCAAGGCCGTCTACGACTCGCGGAAAGG
>OMSY01000167.1 GCA_900313875.1 uncultured Actinomycetes bacterium | reverse complement strand
TCTCGATTTCGCCGGTGCGAAGGTCCTCGTGCTCGGTAGCGGAGGGACGTCCCGTACCGCCTGCTCTGCCTTGAAGCATGTCGGAGCGCGGGAGGTCGTCATCATCTCGCGTGGCGGCGAGGACAACTACGGGAACCTGCACCGTCATGCTGATGCCGAGTTCATCATCAACACGACACCGGTGGGGATGTATCCGAAGATGGATATCGCGCCTGTCGACCTCACGCTTTTCCCGGCATGCCGAGGGGTGCTTGACGTCATCTACAACCCGCGAAGGACGGCCTTGCTCGCCCAGGCAGAGGAGCTCGGCATCCCCCACACCGACGGGCTGCCCATGCTGGTGGCGCAGGCCAAGGCGAGCGAGGGGGTGTTCTTCGAGGGTCGGGTCTTTCCCGACGATATGATCGAGGACATCGTGGAGGTGCTTGCCCGTAGGCACGGGGGCCAGCCGGATGGCGGACGGATGGCAAGAGGCTGATGGCATACCGCCTCCCGCAGCTGTGCAGATGGCGTACCGGCCGTGCGGCAGGACGTCACGAGAACCGTGCAGGTGGTCGGTTGATGCGGTCGAGGATCTGCCCGGCGCCGAAGCCGTTGTCTATGTTGACGACGCTCACGCCGCCTGCGCACGAGTTCAGCATGCCGAGCAATGCGGCCAGGCCACCGAAGCTCGCACCGTACCCGACGCTTGTGGGGACGGCGATCACGGGGACGTCCACGAGGCCTGCCACGGCGGAGGGCAACGCGCCCTCCATCCCGGCGACGACGGCGATGGCGCGCGCACGGCGCAGGTCGTCCTCATGGGCGAGCAGGCGGTGTATGCCCGCTATCCCGATGTCGGCGATGAGCTGCACGGCTGAACCCATGAAACGCGCGGTGATGGCAGCCTCGCGTGCGACGGGGAGGTCGCTTGTGCCAGCGCAGGCGACCATCACCTGGCCGATACCGCCTTCGAGCAGCCGTGCGACCTTCAGGTCCTCGTCGGCGGGCAGGTTCCGTGTGCCGAGGCCGTCCGGGCGCCTGTCGATGAGCGCGAGCCGGCAGGAGGGAAGGGCCACGAGGTCGTCGAAGCGGGCTGCGAGCGCTTCTTCCTGGTCGGGACGGACCCGGGTCATCAGGACGTAGCCGCTGCGGTCGATGATGCGTTCGGCGATGGAGCACACGTGCGCGGCGGTCTTGCCTTCTGCGAAGACCACCTCTGCGAAGCCGCAGCGCGCCTCGCGCTCATGGTCGGGAGTGAAGACCCCTGCTGTGCCGTCGGCCATGGTAGGCTCCTTTCGGTCTGTTCATCATGAATCCGCACGAAGATGGCGTGGTCATGGTCTGCCCGATACCGGGCGCGGGCAGATGGTGTGTCCACAGCCTGATGAGATGGGACCATCGACGCTATGATGGTACCATGTGTTTTCGGTGATACCTGTCCTTTGAATGGCTATGGAGCGGTATCGACATGTCATCCTTCCGGATGACATGACCTGGAGGCTGCTGCATGAGACGGGGACCCATGGATTTCAAGACGTATCTGCAAGAGCATATGGGAAGGTTCGATGACCTGCTTCTGGCCCCCTACGGGCAATCCGCGCATCAGGGGCTCGAGACCTACCTGTTCGGACCGCTCCGCATCTATATGGGCAACGGGGGGAAACGGTTCCGCCCCCTCATCTGCCTGATCGCCTGCGAGCTTGTCGGTGGCGATCCCCATATGGCGGAGGTGACGGCCGCATCGCTTGAGAGCTTTCATACCGCGGCGCTCATCCATGACGACATAGCCGATGAATCCGAACTCAGGCGGGGCAAGCCCTGTCTGCATCGCACCGAGGGTGTGGGGGCTGCGCTCAACATGGGTGACTATGTGTTGCTGCAGGTCTGTGGGTCCATCGCCGATGACCCCGCCCTCGATGATGCGCTGAAGGTGCGTGCCATACACGAGGTATCCGAGATGATGAAGCGTACGGTCGAGGGGCAGGCGCTCGACATCGGCTGGGCACGTGATGGGGTCTACGACCTCTCGATCGAGGATTATCTGTTCATGGCCGACCACAAGACCGCGTTCTACTCGGCTGCCGTTCCGCTGGCCCTCGGCGGCATCGTGGGCGGAGGTACGGAGAAGCAGGTCAGCGGTCTGCGGACCTTCGGCTCGGAGGTGGGGCTCGCGTTCCAGATCCAGGATGACCTGCTCAACCTCATCGGGACGGAGGAGGCGACCAGAAAGGATTTCCGCAGCGACATCACCGAAGGGAAGCGTACACTGATCATGGTCCATGCGCTTCGGCATTCTGCGGATGCCGATGAATTGAAGGGCATCCTCGAGCGCGGTACCGATGAGGCCGACCTTCTCGAACGTGCGGTGAGGATAGCCTACGCGAGTGGGTCCATCGCGTATGCGCAGGAATATGCCCGCACCCTCGTCGAGAAGGGCAAGACGCGTTTGCGGCGGTCCTTCCCGGACCGGAGCGATAGCCGTGAGCTGCTCCTCTCGATGGCCGACTTCTTCATCGAGCGCATCTCGTAGGGTTTTCGGCGTGGACGTGTCATGGTGCGCGCGTGTATGATGGATTGTCGTGGTAGGCGGCATCGTCGATCCGGTATGTCCGCCCATCTACGTCGCGGTACCGTGGTTCCAGGGGTGATGGAACCACCCGGGGACGGTCCGGTTTGGACCATGTGTTCGAAGGGAACGGAAGGAACGACTTGAAGCCTATCGGGATTGGACAGAAGGGTCCGGCGGTCGAGGATATCCAGAAGCGCCTGCGCACGCTCGGATTCGACCTGGGCCAGCGGGGTATCGACGGGGAGTTCGATTCTGCCACCGCCACCGCTGTCCGTGCCTTCCGTGAAGATGCCGGTCTCAAGTCCGACGAGATCGTGGATGACGAGTGTTGGGTCGCCCTGGTGAACGCCACCTTCCATCTCGGGGACCGTACCCTGTTCCTCAGGTTCCCCTATTTCCATGGCAGCGATGTCCGCCTGCTCCAGAACGCGCTCAACGTGCTCGGGTTCACCTGTGGCGATGCCGATGGCATCTTCGGCGCCTCGACGGAGCGTGCATTGCGCGAGTTCCAGGCGAACGTCGGCATCGATCCCGACGGTATCGCCGGCTCATGGACCTTCCAGGCGCTTCTGCGTCTCCGGCACGTCTGGGAGGGCAAGGACACCCACCCTCATTCAGCTGCCCGCGCAGGGTATGCGCGAGCTGCCGAGGTGCTCGAGGAAGCGGAAGTCTGCTTCTTCGGCGTCGACCGTCCCTGCTGTCTCATCGCCTCCCGCATCGCCAACCTCGCCTTCGCGACCACCGCCGCTTCCCGCGTCGCCTCTGCGGAGACCATGGAGGAGGCGCCCACTGAGGCGACCTTGCTCATCGAGGTCTTCCTTGGTCGGGAGAAGGGTGTCCGGGGGCTTCCCTCGGTCCAGTTCTCCGATGACCCGACGTTCGTCGGGCGGCTCGAGACCGCCCTGGCCGCCATCCGGGGGACCTCGCTGCGCCTCCGCATCTGCATCGATGAGTCGTACTTTGCAGATGTCGGGCATCCGACGGTGCGCGAGCAGCAGCATATCGCGGTGTCGTTGCTCGACGCTTTCTGCACCGCTTGGTCCCGGTAGGGCTTCAAGCAGGCGTTTTGCCGCTCTTGGGTGTGTCGGGGGCTGCTCGCAGGATTTTCGCCGAGATTGTTTCCACGTGTGCGAGCGCTTCTTGAGGTGCTTTCCAGAGATGTTTCAGCTGGCCTTCACAGGTCGTTTCAGGTAGGCCACACATAACCGCGGCCTGTTTCAGGCAATCCCCATAGACTCTCCATATGCTGTCTCGTGGATGTGCCGAATGAATCCGGGAATGGTCGTAATTGCCGACAAGGGATTTTACAGGGTCTGCGGACCCAAGGTTTTCCCTCTGCTTGTGTTAGCATTTTCAACGATGGTGATTCAGATTGGAGCGGGCAAGCCATTGGGAAGGCTCCGCTCGACAAGGCGATTTGATGAAACAGGTGTTGCGAATGGATTCCAAGGAAGCAATACGTCCCTGCCGGTTCCCGGCTCTCCCCGTCCTGATCGCGTTCCTTCTCGCGGCCGCAGTCTGCGTGCTCGGTACACCCGCCCAGGCTCATGCGGATGACATCGACACCGTCAGGGCGCAGCTCGAGGCGAGTCAGGCCGAGCTGGACAGGGCATCGGATGCGTATTACGAAGCTATGAACCGTCATGATGAGGCGACCGAGGAGATGAACCAGGCGCAAGCCGCATACGAGGCTGCGGAGGCGCAGAAGGCATCCCTTCAGGGCAGGCTCGGTACCCGTGCGAAGAGCATGTACCGAACCGGTGCGAGCACGTTCCTCGACGTTCTTCTTGGCGCGGACTCCTTCGATGATTTCGTGACCACGTGGGATACACTCAACGCCCTCAACAAGGAGGACCAGCAATATGTGGCCCAGACCAAGGAGCTTTCCAGGCAGGCGCAGGAGGCTCGGGCTGTAGCCGAGGAGAAACGCGAAGTTGCGGAAGAGGCCATGGCTGAGGCCGAGGCCGCCCGTGCGCAAGCCGAGGCGCTGGTTGCCGCGAACACCGAGAGGCTGAACACCCTCAATTCCGAGCAGCAGGCCACCTTGCTCGAACGGACGGTCAATGAGATGCAGTCCAATGGGATGAGCGAGGATGAGATCGTCGCCGCCATACAGAACGGTGCTGCAGGTCCTGCTGCTGCAGCAGCGGTCTCCGATGCAGTGAGCGCGGGCGGCGGTGGTGGCTCCAGCTCCTCGTCTTCGGGTTCCTCCAGTCGCATCTCCGGCTCATCGATTCTCGACCGCGCCTACGCAAGCCTTGGTGCATCCTATGTCTGGGGCGCTTCCAGCTCCTCCGCGTTCGATTGCTCGGGTCTCGTGAGCTATGCCTATACCGGTAGTTATGGGCATGCATATACGTCCAGCTCCCTGTCCCGTTACTCTGCGGTGAGCGATCCCCAGCCCGGCGACGTCTGCGTCACCGAGGGCGGCGGTCACTGTGGTATCTATGTCGGTGATGGCCAGATGATCCATGCCGCCACGGAGGGCGTGGGCGTCATTCAGAGCGATGTCCAGAGCAACATGAAGATCGTGCGCCCCAACTAGTCCTGTTGAATCAGAAACCGGCCCCGCCAAGGATCATCTTGACGGGGCCGGTTTGTTTTCCGGCATTTCGGGTTGTCCATATGGCGGGGCTTTGGATGGCACACCTCTTCCGGGGAGGAGCGTGCCATACGTGGCAGGCACTTTCCCGGGAGCGGTGTGCCATCGGGCATCCGGGTCCCATTCAATGGCAAAACAGGCCCTGTTTCACCATTGTGAGTGCATCCCCGCCTGCTCGGGGTGCGGTCAGCCTGTGACGTCATCTTCTTCCAGATGGCTTGTGCTATAATCCGCGTGCAGGACCTGTGCCGGGTCCTGTGTGCCCTCATCACATCATCAATTGCACTTGAACCGCACGACTAACGACATCAGAAGGGTATTGCAGGCAAATGGCTACATTCAGAAGACACCCCCTTTGTATCCTCTTATCCATGCTCTGCGCGTGCGCGCTTGCCTTCCTCGTGATTCCCGG
>OMSY01000085.1 GCA_900313875.1 uncultured Actinomycetes bacterium | reverse complement strand
CTTGGTTCACGCAAGCCATCGGCGCACGAAGACGAGGACCGCCTTCTCGTCATGCGGGCGGGCCTGTCCGGGCGGATCGAGCCCGGGCTTCTCCCCTCTGTGCGCAAGCTCACCGGCTTTCTGGGGGCATTGTCCTTTTCGGCGGTCGGGATGCTTCTGAGTCCCATGTTTGTCCCCTGCGGCCTTCTTGCAGGCGGATGGTTCGGGCACCGATGGCCCGGTCATGTGCTGGAGCGAGTGGCCAAGGCACGTCAGGAGGAGTATGGACGTGACCTGCCCTTCATGCTCGATATCCTCTCGCTCTGCGTGGGCACGGGGATGTCGTTCGATGCGGCGTTCTCCATGTTCGCCGAGCGTTTCGATTCCGGTCTCGCCCGCGATTGCCGACGGGTGCATCTGCGCTATATGCAGGGGCTGGAAACGCGGGAGCAAGGTCTTGAGCGCTTGGCGGAGGAGCTGCATATCGCGGCGTTCGACCAGTTCGTCGAGACCGTGACACAGGCGCTGCGCTTCGGTGCACCGCTTGCATCGGCCATGGAAACGTTGGCCGAGGACGTGCGCAAGGAATATCGGACCCATGTCAGCGAGCGCATCGCGAAGGCGCCGGTCAGGATGCTCATCCCCACCGGTACCCTCATCCTTCCCGCGATGCTCCTGCTGGTTCTGGGACCGGTGATCCTGAACATATTCGGCGAGATGATGTGAGAGGAGAGGACGATGACACGACATCTGTTCGATTTGGAGTGCGCGGTATGCGAGGGGGTTTCAAGTGCGGTACGCCGCCTGCGTGACAGCAGCGGCCAGGGAACCACGGAGTACGCGATCTTGGTGGGGGTACTTGTGGTCATCGCGATCGTTGCCGTGACGGCTTTCAAGGGCAAGATCCAGCAGCTTTGGGATGCCATAGCCAACGGCATCAACGGTCTGTGATATGAGGGGACCCGGCTTGAAGGAGCGGTCGGTCCGCCTCGCCGTATTCCCGCTGGTCGCATTCATCGGCATCATCGTGGCGTGGGCTCTCGTGGCGCATATGCGGGGAGGCTCAGCGTCTGTCGTCCAGGATGGCGGGGAAGGCGCCATGCCTGTGGTTACCAGTGGACCCGGCTTCCAATCCGATCCTGCCTTGACCGATGGAGAAGCGCCTTCCGAAGGAAGGCTCCCTGCTGGGGGCGGAGGCTCTGGCGATATGGGCCCCGACGGTGAGGGGGCCGGCGACGAAGATTCCGATGACGCTCATGCTGGGGAGATGCCCAGTGGAAGCGAGAACACCGACAACGAGCGGTGTCCGATCGATCTCGGGGAGGCACGGTTCGTCTCCGCGAAGCGCAATTCAGCGGGCAATGCATGGCGATACCGTTCCGATGAGACGATGGTCGCGCTGGCGGAACGCATGCTGGGGCAGCTCGAGAGGGACGGTTGGATGCTCGTCGACGCCTCTCAGGCCGACCTTCTCGGCGAGGCATGGAACTGCGTGGCCATGAACGCCTCGGACAGCCGGGTCCTTCTCATCACCATCACGCCGGAGATATGGGGAGGTGTTCGTGATGGCGATGCTTCGTCGCTGGTTTCCATCGTCAGGCTCGCGGAGTAGCCGATGCCATATGCAGGGGATGTCCGGACAGGCAACGGTCGAGTTCGTCGTCGTCGGCAGTGTCGTTCTGGTGGTTGCCGCGGTGCTCGCCGCTCTGTGGCATCTCGTGGCGGATGGGTCGGTGCTCGTCCATGCCTCGCGTGTCGCATCGCATGTACCCAGCTTCGACCTCGGGGCGGTGGGCGATGTCCTCCTCTACTGAACGTCACGGTTGTCGGGAGCGTCATGTCGGTGTGCGGGATGTGGGTGCAGGGGCTTCACCTCATCGTGGGCTGCTGCGACGCACGGATGGCCAGGCCACCGTCGAGGCTGCATTCCTCATACCCCTCATCTGCCTGTTGCTCATCATGCTCTGCCAGCCGCTCATCCTGCTCTACGACCGCATGGTCATGGAGGCGGCAGCTGCCGAGGGATGCCGCCTGATCGCGACGCAGACCTCCTCTGGAGGCGGGCGACATGCAGGGGAAAGCTATGAGGCGGCGGTCAGGAGAAGGCTCGGTTCCATACCGCCGATCGACTGCTTCCATATCCACGAGGGCGGCTGTTCGTATCGGGTCGAGCTGGTTGGCGACGAGAACAGCGAGTACGTGTCGGTTGCCATCACCAACAAGCTCAGGCTTCTTCCGGTTGCGGGGCTTGGGGCGAGGATGCTCGGTCGCTGTGATGGGGACCGGGTCTACACACAGCATGTGGAGGTCCGCGTGCATGCTCGCCCGAGCTGGACGACTGGCGGTCCCGAAGACTGGATCGGGCATTGGAGATAGATGGGAGGGGAAGGGGAGTGCACGCAAGACGGCAGAGAGGGTCGGTTCGCGTCAGGGCATGCCGTTGCCATGCGCAAGGATGGTGTGCTGCAAGCAGGGAAAGCGGTTCGGGCACGGTTGTCATGCAGCGTGGGGGGAAGGTCGGTCGGAGGCGACCCCTCATCGCCGATGATGGGGGTTTCACAAGCGTGGGGACCGCCATCGCGGTGTTGCTCGTGGTGTCGCTGCTCATGACCTCCGCGCAGGTCTACTGGTTGAACTCGAACTCGGCCGATATCCAGTTCGCTGCCGATGCCGCCGCGCTCTCTGCCGAGAATGCCGTCGCAGAGTATCTTGTGTGCGTTCAGGTGGCGGACGGGATCGTGCTGTCCTTCAGCCTGCTCGGTTCGGGTCTGCTCGGAGTCGGCGCCGTGGCGAGCTGCATTCCCTATGCGGACCTGCTCGCCCCGACCATCATAAGCGCGGGGAGGACCGTCTTGCAGATGCGGGATACATTCGCCCGCGAGGCCGTGGAAGCTTTGGAGACCCTGCAGAAGGGACTGCCATTCCTTTGCGCCATGAACGCCTCGCTGGTGACGCAGGCGAATGCGGGTTCATCGAGCGTGGACGCCGGGTATCTCGCGCTCGCTTTGCCGGTTCCCCTCGAAGGGGATGCGTTCGACATCCCCGACGACCCTGCTGCTGATTCCCTTGCCTCGACTGTCGAGGAGGCTCAGCCGGAGGTTTCCTCCGCATCTTCACAGGCTGAGGACGCCAGGAGGGAGGCGGATGCGGCGAAGCTGGAGGGGTTTCTCGCGGACTGCGGGGAGGACCCTTCGATGCGGGAGCGTGCCTCCACCCTTGCGGGGCTGAGCGGTTCGAGCAACCCCGCGTACCATTCGGTCGACGACTGGGGGTTCGAGGTTCCCATCCAGCGTGCCAAGGCTTATTACCATGCCCGCATCGTGCAGGAGCATCCGGCATCCGGTGACATCGACGAGGTCACCCGTTCCGCTGCGCGGGCACGTTTCTACCGCTATGCCTACGATCGGGTATCGACCAACCACGTGTCGACCGATGCCGCCGGCACCAAGACGGCGACGATGGTCCTGCTGCCGCACAACACTGCGGAAGTGAGGGAGACCGAGCTGTATTCCGAGGCCGTCTGGCCGGTTTCCGTGGAGGACGGTATGCCGACGTTGCATGCCAGTGCAGCCTGCCCGGGATGTCATGGCGTTTCCGGTCAGGGATCGGTCCAACAGGTCGAGGAGGGGCAGGTCGCGGAATGCCCGGTCTGTCATTTCGATGTGGTGACCCTGGGGCGGGTTCCGGCGGCGTCAACATCCATCGACAACGGGTTCGAGCATCATTACCGCAGGGTCGCCGAGGCTGCGGCACGCTACAGCGAGGCGGTCCGTGTGTATGAGGACCAGGTCTCCACCGCCAAGGGCAGGACGTCGGTCTCGTTCGAGCGTTTTGCGGATGCCCTGCGGGAGCTGGGCGGCACGCGTATCACCGCCCGTCCTCCAGGACGTTTCGGCTGTGTTGCCATCGTCGTCGATGCCCGTGCCCATGAGGCGCCCCCGGGGTTGCGGGGATTCCTTGCGGATTCTGCCCGCATCGGTCCGCGTGTGGCAGTTTCCTCGGCCGCGCTTGCGCCCGATTCGCCTGAGAAGGGCGCCAATGTGATCTCATCATTGCTTTCGAGGTTGTCGGACGATGCGGGTTCGGTTCCAGGCTCCGGGTTGCTCCATCGTGCGGTGGTCGTCTGGGGCGACCTGTTGCTCGCGTATTGCGAGGGTACCGAGCGTGCCATCAGCGGTATCGGCGGGTTCATGGATGCAGTCCCGCTCATAGGTGGT